>CAJXMS010000158.1 GCA_913056475.1 uncultured Bacteroidota bacterium | reverse complement strand
AAGTTTGCCGGTAAGTTTTACGCCGATTAGTTTGGGGAACTTGAGCTCCCAGGGCATTCCAGCCATGACGTCCACGGCATCCGCCCCTCCTACGCCTACGGCCACCATGCCCAGGCCGCCGGCATTAACGGTGTGAGAGTCCGTACCGATCATCATTCCTCCGGGGAAGGCGTAATTTTCTAAAACTACCTGATGGATAATTCCAGCGCCTGGCTCCCAAAACCCGATACCGTATTTATTAGAGACGGACTGGAGGAAGTCAAAGACCTCGTTACTTTTTTGCTTGGCGTTTTCTAAATCTTTCTGGGCACCTACTTCGGCCTGGATAAGGTGATCACAGTGAACGGTGCTGGGTACCGCAGCAGAAGACCGGCCTGACTGCATAAACTGCAAAAGCGCCATTTGCGCAGTGGCATCTTGCATGGCAACCCGGTCTGGGGCAAAATTCACGTAGCTTTTCCCGCGCTCATGGGCTTGCTGGGCAGGTCCATCCCATAAATGGGTGTACAGGATTTTTTCCGATAGCGTTAGCGCTTTGCCAGTGGCTTGCCGGGCGGCTTTTACCCGTTCCGGGTACATGGCATAAACGCGCTTGATCATATCCAGGTCAAAAATCATAGGCTCAATTTTTTTAAGGGTGCAAAGGTAAAGATTGTTGGCCTTCTGGCTTTCGCGTAAGCTTATTGAGGATGGTTCCAAATAAAAAGCCCGGCCTGTAGAAAGGCCGGGCTTTGTAAAAGTTATCTGGTTAGGTCTTATTGAAAGTCGTCTTCGCTAAGGCCTTCGTTTACCTTGATCTCTTTCACCTTCAGGGTTACCTTTTGGGGGCTGGTAACTTTTATTTCATGGGGAAACATCACCCCGCCTACTTCTTGATAGTCCCCGTAGAAGGTCACGCTGGTTACGTTTCCCTGGGGTGTTTCCTGGCTGCTGACCTCTTTGATCTTCAGCCCGCTTTCGGCGGCGTAGTAATCCGTATGGCTGAGGCCACTGGGCGCCGTTACTTTTACGGCGTAAGCTTTTTGGTCTTCTACCATTTCGGCGCCGGTAAGCTCCATCTCGTAATTCAGGTCCTGGTACTGGCTCTCGATGAAGAAGCGCGCCGAATTTTTCAGCTCGGCCAGCTTTTCTCCTTCCAGGGTTTTGGTGCCTCGCATGCCAGAAACCACCCCTTTTTCGCCATCGTATAGCTGCTTATTAACGGTGCCCATGCCGCTCACCTCTACTTGGTTGAGGTAATAATGGGGGCGCTTACGCTTTACGGTGGAAGTGGCTTCCATGGTGGGGGGAAGCCCTTCAATGGAGGCGTTCATCTGCATGGTGAGGTCTTTAACGGCATCCAGCTTTTCCTGCCCCCCCAAAGCTTTCACGTAGGATTGAATGACTTTTTGGGCAGAGAGCCCTTCGGGAACGGGAAGGTTGGGGGCTTCCACGGTATCGCCTTCAAAGTTGAAATAATGTACTTCACCAAAGGTTTTGAGCTTTTCGCCTATAACCGATCCTTTGCCCACGGCGGTGATGGTAAGGTTACCGGGTTTAATGTACTGAGCCGCCGCCTTCCGTACGCTTTCGGCGCTAATCTTATCCATGCGCTCCAAATAAGACTCGTAATAATCTTCGGGAAGGTCATATCGCTCGATATTAAGGGCAAAGCGGGCCAGGGTTTGCGGGCTTTCCAGCGAACGACCAAAACCACCGGCGATGTAATTTTTAGCTCCTTGTAATTCTTCGGCACTGACGGCATGCGTCCTTAGAGAATCAAATTCTAATAAAAATTCGCTTACGGCGCTATCGGTCACTTCGGTGCGGACATCAGCTCCAGCGCTAAATTCGCCTACTAGCTCGTCGGTGTCGTAGCTTGAGTACGCCCCGTAGGTAAAGCCTTTGTCTTCCCGAAGATTTTGAAAAAGACGGCCCATCGACCCCACTCCCAGGATCTGGTTGGCCAGTCTAAGGGGCAGCACATCCGCCTCCCCGGGCTTTAGGTCTATGGTGTTGCCCAGCTTGAGCTTGGTTTGGCTACTGCTGCTTCTATTGATAATGTTCACGATTGATTCGCTGGGTACTTTAGGGCTATTATACTCAGGCTGGTTGGCTTCTTTTTCTTCCCAGTCGCCAAAATATTTCTTCACCCAGCGCTTGGTCTTCCATTTTTTAATGTCGCCGATTATAGCCAGGTAAGTGCGGTTGGGCACCCAGTGATTTTGATAATAATTACGGCAATCCTCCAGATTTATGTTCTCCAGGGTTTCTTTGGTTTCCAGTTCACCGTAAGGATGATTTCCGCCGTAGAGGGTATGGTTAAACAGGCGAGCGGAAAGCTGATCGGGGTTGTCCCGCGCAGACTCAATATTGGAGAGCGACTGCTTTTTGAGCTTATCGAACTCTTCCTTGGGAAAAGCGGGGTTCAGGGCCACGTCTGCCAGGAGTTGGATCAAGCGTTCATTGTATTTACTCAGGCCACTTACGTAAGCACTCGAGCTGCTGGTGCTTAGGTCTGCGCCCAGGTAGTCAATGGTTTTATCCAAACTGTCTTTGGGCATATTTTGGGTGCCCTGGCGGAGCATTTGGCCGGCCAGGCTTACGTAGCCAGCCTTAGCGCCTTCTTTCACCGGTTTGCGGTCTACCACCATATAAGCGGTGGTGCGGGGCAGTTTGTGATTTTCCACCAGAATTAAGGTCAAACCATTTTTAAGGGTTTTTACCTTGTACTTGCCAAACTCGAGCGGCTTAGCAGGCTCGGCTTCCGGGGGCTGGCTGCGGTCTACTTGCGCCGTAAGCACGCCGCACATCATCGAAATGATCAGGAGGAGGTTCGTTATATTTTTTAGCATGGGGGCGGCTTTTTACTGTTCGTTTTCGGGTAAATAATAGAGGACAACGCGGTTTTCCGGCACCAGGTACTTCTGGGCCACTTCCTTGAGGTAAGCAGGGGTAATGGCCCGGTACTCCTCTATTTCGTTGTTGATGAGGGAGGCATCGCCGTAGTACACGTGGTAGTTGGCCAGATTTTCCGCGATACCGGCCATGCGGGAATTTTGGCGCACAAAGTCGCTTTCCAGTTGGTTGAGGATTTTGGTGTATTCCCGCTGGCTGATTTGGTCATCGCGTACCTGGGCAAACTCCTCATCGATAGATTGTACCAGCGAGTCCAGACCTACGCCTTGATTTACAATGCCAAAGGTGATAAACAGCCCTGCATTCTCCAGGGTGTAAGGAAAAGCCTGAACCGTTACGGCCAGTTGTTCTTCATCTACGATCCGTTTGTAGAGGCGAGAGCTTTGGCCATCGCTCAATAATTTGGCCAGCATATCCACGGCGTAGGCGTCTTTAGTGCCCTGAGCGGGCGTTCGGTAACCAATGAAAACACCGGGCAGCTGAATATTATCGTATACCGTATCCACTTTTTCTTTAGCCAGTGGCGCCGGTTTTTCTTCCGGACGGGGTATTTCTTGCTTGCCCTGAGGAATTTCCCCAAAGTACTCTTTGATCTTAGCCAGGGTTTCCTCGGGGTCAATGTCGCCCGCAATGCTCAAAGTCGCATTATTGGGCACGTAGAAGGTGTTGTAAAAATCTTCAAAGTCCGTGATGTTGGCGGCATTGATATCTTCGAAGGTCCCAATCGGGGGGATGCCGTAATAACTCCCGCCAAAGGCCGCATCGAAAATCTCTTCCTGAAAGCTCATGTAAGGCTGATTATCTATGCGCAGCCGCTTTTCTTCTTTTACCACTTCTCGCTGGGTTTCCACCCCGGTGGTGTCTACCCGGGCGTGCAGCATCCGTTCGCTTTCCAACCAAAGGCCCAATTCCAGCTGGTTGCTGGGCAAAACTTGATAATAAAAAGTCCGATCAAAGGAAGTGTTGGCATTAAGGTTACCGCCGTTGGACTGCACCAACTTCATGTACTGCCCCCGGTCTATGTTTTCCGATCCTTCAAACATCAAATGCTCAAAGAAGTGGGCAAACCCGGAGCGGCCCGGCCGTTCATTTTTACTACCCACGTGGTACAGGACCGAAACGGCTACCACGGGCGTGCTATGGTCCTCGTGTAAAATTACATCCAGGCCATTTTCCAGGGTGTGTAGCTGGTAGTCTATTTCTGTTTGGGCGGATAAGTTACCCGCCAGGCCCAATGAGATGAGGGCCATACCAATTTTTTTCATCAGCTCTGCTTTTTTATCCAGATTTATTTTGAAGCTTCAAAAGTAGTAAAAAGCACCTGTCGGTGGGCCTTCCGGCCAAAAGTGTTATGCCCCGGCCATTATTAATTCACTTTTTTTGATACTCACCTCTATTACCCTTGGTGTTTTAACCAAAAGTGTCTCATTATGAGTAGGAAAATTTCCTCCAAAAAAAAGCCTATAAACAACGCTTATCCTCTATAGAGCCCTGACTGCCAGATTAATTTGGGAAAGGGTTTAAATTTGCGTCCTATAAAAGTCCAATCTTATGAAAAGTAAAAGTACAATAGTCCTTGCATTCACCCTTTTCAGTGGGTGGGCCCTGGCTCAGGGGCAAATGCAAAAAGAAGGCGGCTGCCCCTTTGGTTTTGGCAGCTCGAAAAGCGAAGAAAAAGCAGAAAGCACCCAAACGGCTTCCACCGAAATGGCCCCCACTAAGCCTGGGCAAGCCAAAACAGTTAAAGAATGGTGGCCCAATCGGCTTGATCTTTCCGTCTTACGTCAAAATACCGAGGCGGTAAATCCTATGGATCCTGACTTTGATTATCGGCAGGCCTTTCAGGAGCTCGATTACTGGGCGCTCAAGAAAGATCTTCGGGCGCTCATGACGGATTCCAAAGAGTGGTGGCCTGCCGACTGGGGCCATTATGGGCCTTTCTTTATTCGCATGGCCTGGCACAGCGCCGGTACTTACCGGACCGGCGATGGCCGTGGCGGTTCCCGTGAAGGACAGCAGCGCTTTGCTCCCATCAATAGCTGGCCCGATAATGCCAACCTGGATAAAGCCCGCCGCCTGCTCTGGCCCATTAAAAAGAAGTACGGCAAAAAAATATCCTGGGCCGACCTGATGATTTTAACCGGCAATGTGGCCATGGAATCCATGGGCTTTGAAACCCTCGGCTTTAGCGGTGGGCGCAAAGACGTATGGCAGCCAGCCAGCAATGTCTACTGGGGCCCCGAAAGCAAAATGCTGGCCAAAGATCGTTACAGCGAAGACGGAGACCTGGAACGTCCTCTGGCGGCCGTCCAAATGGGGCTGATCTACGTCAATCCGGAAGGCCCCGATGGCAATGCCGACCCCAAATCTGCCGCGAAAGCCATCCGGGAAACCTTCGGACGTATGGGTATGAATGACCGGGAAACGGTAGCCCTGAACGCAGGGGGCCATACCTTTGGCAAAACCCATGGGGCTGCTCCTGTTTCCCATATGGGCTCCGATCCGGAGGCCGCTCCCATGGAAGCGCAGGGTTTTGGCTGGAAAAGCGATTACAAAAGTGGCAAGGGGCCTCATGCCATCACCTCCGGCCTGGAAGTGATCTGGACGGCCACACCTACCGAGTGGAGCCATGGTTATTTTAAAGCGCTCTTTAATGAGG
>CAJXMS010000157.1 GCA_913056475.1 uncultured Bacteroidota bacterium | reverse complement strand
TTTTTTTTTAATGATACGGCGACCACCGAGATCTACACTCTTTCCCTACACGACGCTCTTCCGATCTGGTGGGGATCACCTCTTACCATTCCGAACAGAGTCGTTAAGCCCACCAGCGCAGATGGTACTGGAGTAATATCCGGGAGAGTATGTCGTCGCCACTTTTTATTTTAAAACCTCGTTTGCCTTGCATTCGAGGTTTTTTTTTGGGCTCCTCATAAGTGGCCTCACTACGGGCCCTAAATTTGCACCCTTCCGCTTTTCGTGTTTTTACTATGAGCTTCGCCCCTATACGCTTCGTTTTCTTGCTAAGTCTTCTGGTTTTGGGCCTAGGGGCCCTGGGGCAATATAAACCAGGGCCCCTTAAAGAGGGAAGCCCCGAATTCTCTCACCAGTATACCTTTCTCAATGACTCGAATTATTATTTCATAGATACTTCCTTTAAAGACTTGCACTGGTACCGGCTTCTTTCGGCTTCTGTGCAAGACGATTACGGCTATACTACCGCCCTAAACGCGGGCGGCTTTCAAAATAATCTCCTGGTGCCACGGCTAAATCAATCCATTCATTATGAGCTTCTCCAAGATCAAGGGGCTTATAAGCGCTATTTTACCGCCCCGGGGGAGGTGCCCTTCTTCCAGGTAAAAACGCCCCTCACCGAGGCCCTTTACACCCAGGGGATTGAGCGCGGGCAAGTATTTACTATCGCCCATACCCAAAATATTAACCGCCGCTGGAACGCCTACCTCCGCTATCGGAGGCTCAATAGCCAAGGAGAATACCTGCACAATCAAAATAAATTAAACTCCCTACTGCTCTCCACCCATTACACGGCCCAAAACGATCGTTACCGCATAAAGGCTTTTTTTGTGGACGAAGAAGTAGAGGTTCAACAAAATGGAGGAATCCAAAACGACTCCGTGTTTGAAGAAAACCTGGAAAGCAATCGGAACCTGCTTCTGGTTAACCTTCGCAACGATCAACGCATAATGCGTAACCAGCACCTCAACCTACGCCATAGCCTGGACCTTACCGGTTCGCCCGCCTCCAACAAAGGGGGCCTTAGCGGCCAAAACGCCACTCCCAGCCCAGCCAGAGGGCCGGTGGATAGCCTGGCCTTAGATTCCATGAAAACCGCTTCGGACAGGCCAGGAGCCCGGGCTACTGACACCCTCCTCCAGGATTCCATTCGTTCCGCTAGCGACACCATATCCACTGATTCCACCGGGAATGGCGGTTTTCAATGGACCTTAGGGCACCAACTCGACTTTCGCCGGCAATCCTTTGGTTATTTGGGCCAAAGCAGTGATTTTTACCAAAATTATCACTTCCAATCTGGGGCTTATCGGGATAGCTTCGGTACGCGCGCCCTGCGCAATGATCTTTTTACCCGCTTTGAAGTGGGGCAAACTTCCCGGCTCAGCCTTACCCTGGGAGCGGGGCTGCTACTCTATAACGGTGGTAATGCCTATCAGAAAGTGGAGGGGACGGCTGCCTCCTTATGGGGCCGCCTGCAGGGCCGCATTAAGGAGCGCTTTGAGCTAAAGAGCAAGGCACGCCTTTACACCACCGGGCCCCTTGCGGGCAATTTTAACCTGGAGGGGACCTTGTTTACCCGCCTTTTTGGTCCGGTAAAGTTGCTGGCCGGGTATACCGCCCGCCGGCAAAATCCTACTTTAATGGCGCAGCGCTACCTCAGTAATAACTTTATTTGGAACGCCAATTTGACCCCCGTCTTCCAGCAGGCGCTGCACTATGGTCTCCAGCTTGACCCACGCCATAAGCTTGAGGTAAGGCATTTTAATGCCCTCAATTACGTTTATTTTAACGCCAGCGCCCGGCCCGAACAAACGGGGACTCCCATCAATTACACCCAAATAAGCACCCGCCAGGACTTTACCCTTTGGGACCTGGTACACTTGGATAATAAAGCCACATATCAGCTTCACCACAGCGGAAAGGCCTTTATGCCCCGCCCCGACTGGATCCTTCGGCACGCCCTTTATTTTGATTTCCCCCTTTTCGGCGATGCCCTTGAGGTAATTACCGGCGCGGAGTTAAGTTATTTTTCTTCCTTCGAAATGCCCAGTTATGTACCAGCCCTGGGCCGCACGGTGCTGCGCCGGGAAGGGAATTTTGGCAACTATCCTTACCTGGACGTTTTCGCCCAGTTTAAAGTGATGGAAGCGCATATCTACCTACGCTACCAGCATGTCAATCAAGGCTTAAACGGCTTTCAGTATTATGCCGCCCCCGGTTATCCGATGATAGATCGCCATTTTCGCCTCGGTATCCGCTGGCGCTTTTTCCAATAAACGAGCAGGGCTTCCCGGCGGGTACATTTCATTTGGCCGCAGGCCAAATGTGGTATAACGCTCATCATGTTTTGTGGGGTTTTTTGCGCGCCGCCGGAAATAGGATGTTGTTCAAAATGAGGCGATACCCCGGGGAATTGGGATACATGGAGAGTTCGGTTTTGGGGTCTCCTACCCGGTGCTGGTAGTCTTCGGGGTCGTGGCCCCCGTAGAAAGTCCAGGTACCTTTGCCCAGCTCGCCGTGGATGTAGCGGGCTTCGCCCGCGCTTTTAAGGGCGCCCATGACCAGCACGTCGGGTTTGAGCAGGGAACGGCGAAAGGCGGTGGTCTGGCCCATAAATCCCTTGATCACGCGGGTGTGGTTTTGGCAGAGCATGGTGGGGACCAGGTCCCACTTGGCCGAAAATTCGAACAGGGTAAAAAAGTCGTTTTCCGCCTTGACTTTGCGGCTGCGGGTTACGTCTATATTGCTAAATTCATAGGTATTGGGATCTTTTACCAGGCGAAAATCTTCGAAGGCCAGGCAACGGTCGTAATCAAGCTTAGCCTGGTAGTTGGGCGCCGCAGGATCGCCGTCAAACATGGGCGCGCAGATGTCTACCCCCGCGGCTGAAAGGGCGATATCGTAACTATCCGTAGCAGAGCACATGGCAAAGAGAAAGCCGCCCCCTACGGTGTATTCCTTGATTTTTTGGGCCACGTCGCGTTTCAGAGCGCTTACTTTCTGGTAGCCCAGGGCCTGGGCGTCCTTTTCGGCCTCTTTTTTTTGCTTGATGTACCAGGGGGCGTTGCGAAAGCTGGCGTAGAACTTTCCGTACTGGCCGGTAAAGTCCTCGTGGTGCAAGTGTAGCCAGTCATAGCGGGGGAGGAGGTCGTTGAGCACCTCTTTATCATAGACGATATCGTAAGGAATTTCGGCGTAGGTGAGCACCATGGTTACCGCATCGTCCCAGGGCAGCTTATCCTTAGGGGAGTAAACGGCTATTTTGGGGGCTTTATCGAGCTTTACAATGCTTTGATTAACGGCGGGGCTGTTGATTTCCGCGCGAATTTGGGCGGCCCTTTGGTCTGATATGGCCTCATAGCTCACGTTTCTTACCTGGCATTCTAGTTTGAGCTCCTCCGCGTAGGGGAGCAAAAAGCTACCGCCACGGTAATTGAGCAGCCACTCTACCGAGGTGTTTCGTTCCAGTGCCTGAAAGGCAATGCCGTAGGCTTTCAGGTGCTGGGCCTGACTTTCTTCATCCATGGGGATCAGCAGGTGGATCCCCATACTCAAGTGGCAATAAAGGACCAGGGCCAGCAGCCCCAGGGCCTTTTTAAAAGGGGACGGAATCGTCGCCCGGTTTTCCCGGGCCGGGTAAATAGTCATCATTGA
The DNA here is from genome assembly GCA_913056475.1 of uncultured Bacteroidota bacterium. Classification (GTDB taxonomy): domain Bacteria; phylum Bacteroidota; class Bacteroidia; order Flavobacteriales; family Schleiferiaceae; genus CAJXMS01. The sequence goes on along the minus strand of CAJXMS010000157.1, from coordinate 1,885 downwards.
TGGCATCGTCTTCATCGTTCATTTTGGACTGAAACTGGAGGGCCTCTCCGCCTCCCAGTTCTTGCTCGAGATCAGCGAAACGGGCGAGCTTCCCATAGAAGTTGAGACGTACATCGGCGGTACCTCCGTTCCGGTGTTTGGCGATGATGAGCTCTCCCTGGTTATCAGTGGGGGTTCCATCAGGCCATTCTTCAATTTGATAATACTCGGGACGGTAAATAAAGCTTACGATGTCGGCGTCTTGTTCGATGGCACCGGATTCCCGCAGATCGGACAAAATGGGTCTTTTATCGCCCCCCCGGGTTTCTACTGCGCGGCTGAGCTGCGCCAGGGCCAGCACCGGCACGTTCATCTCTTTGGCAATGCTTTTTAAGGAACGGGAAATGGTGCTTATTTCTTGTTCCCGGTTGCCGCTTTGTTTGGCCTGGGTGCCCGCGGTCATAAGCTGAAGGTAATCTACGATGATCACCTTTACCCCTTTTTGGGCCACCAGGCGCCGGCACTTAGCGCGGAGGTCAAAGACGCTCAGAGCGGGCGTATCGTCAATATAAAGGGGGGCATCCTCTAGTTTGCGTACTTTGGTAAGCAGCTGCTGCCATTCATCGGGCTCCAGGTTTCCTTTCCGCAGTTTATCGGATTCAATGTTTGTTTCTCCGGATATAAGGCGGGTTATGAGCTGCACGGAGCTCATCTCCAGAGAGAAAAGCGCTACCGGGATTTTATGGTCTACCGACATGTTGCGGGCCATAGAGAGGACCATGGCCGTTTTCCCCATGGCGGGGCGGGCGGCTATAACCACCAGGTCAGAGGGTTGCCAGCCGCCGGTGACTTGGTCTACGCTCATCAGGCCGCTGGGTACGCCGCTGAGGCCTTCTTTTTTGCTCACCTCTTCGATTCGGCGAATGGCCTCGGCGATGAGGTTGTCTGCGCTCTCGTAGTTTTTGGTTACGTTTTTATGGGCTACCTCAAAAAGCGATTGCTCGGATTCGTCCAATAGCTCAAATACGTCGCTGGTTTCGTCAAAGGCCTTATTGATGATATCACCGGCCAAATGGATCATTTCCCGCTGCAGGTATTTCTGCATGATGATCCGCGCGTGGTATTCGCTGTGGGCGGAAGAGGACACCTTTTGGCTGAGCTGCACCAGGTAATAATCGCCACCCACGGCTTGGAGCTGGCCTTCTTTGCGTAGAGCGCTGCCCACCGTGAGAATGTCCACCGGCTCACTATTGCTGAAGAGCTCTTTAATGATGCCGTAAATGATCTTATGGGCCTCCTTGTAAAAGCTTTCGGCGTTGAGGATATCGATTACTTCCCCGATAGCGGCATTGTCTATCAGCATAGCCCCCAGAACCGCTTCTTCCATATCTAAGGCTTGCGGGGGTACCCGGCCCTTGTCCAGGGCTATCACCTCGCCTTTCTGCTTACTTAGATGGTTATCAGGTTTCTGAGGGGGGGATTGGGCCATGTGTGCGCGGGTTGTGAATGGTGTTCGAAAAGTCTTCAAAGGTATTAACTTTGAAAGGTGATGAAGAGAGATAGCCTTTTAAGATATGCACCAATAGGCCTTATTTTGTTATTAACTGGGTCTTGCGAGTTGTCTCCTAAAGCGCCTGAGCCTATTGAAGGCTTCTTTGCGCGCAAACAGGCTTTGGAACAAAAGACTTTCACCTACCAGGACACCCTACGGTTGGTGTTTCACCATGAGCCAGAGGCCTCCGTTGAGCTTTATGCAAAAACGAACAGTGACTTGAGCCGCCGGCTGTATGGAACCTTGATAGCCCGCTCTGAAGAGCGCAGCGTTTTCCAGCTGGTCCTGGACGATCCAGAGTGGGACTCCGGCCAATGCGCGGTAACAGCCGTGATGTCCAGGGGGGCACAGTGG
>CAJXMS010000156.1 GCA_913056475.1 uncultured Bacteroidota bacterium | reverse complement strand
CAGCCGGGTGTACGCTGGTGGGGTTTCCCAGGCGGTAATGTTCACGCCAATAAGAGGCGGGCTGGGCTTGCCGGAGCAGTTTGCGAAGCTCTTTTACGGAATGGGTTTCTAAGACTTGGGAAAGCAGCCCGGGAAAAGTCCGGAAAAGCGCAATAAACTGAACCAGCCGCAATTCCGGAAATGAAGGAGGACGCAAACGAGCATAACGCCACTGCGGGGCTTCCATCTCGCCCCATTGATGTTTGGCTTTGTGAAAGAGATATTCTTTCTGCAGCTGTTGGCCATAGACATCCTCCGGATTTGCCAGTAAACCCGCCAGACCAAGGCCCACGGCTTCCGTGGCCAATTCATCATTTCCCAATCTTTGAAGGACAGACTGGGTAAGCAAGCGGCTCCACATTAACATGGGCTCTGTATTCACCTTTAACCCAAAACCGTAGGCCATCCAGCGATAAAATACTCTTTGCCAATCCCCTTGATGATAATCAAGTAATTCCCGCAACCGGCCCGAGCGCTCTTGAAAACGCTCGACCAGCGCCCTTTCCAACATTTGGTGTACGGTGAATTGGTTCACCGAACCAATCTGACGCGCACAAGGTATTGCTTCGGTGTTTTGCATCAGCTGTTCGTAGCGCCAGTAAGGATGCTCATCTATCCGGTCCTTAAGCGCTAGCGTGGGAGGGCACAGGCCGTTGGCCGTCTGGATGTAACGATCATGCTCGTAGACCACATGGAGGATCACGTTGTTATAAGCAGGGTCCTTATGGTGGCCGTGTTTTTCCCAGTCGGAGCTTCGCAAGTGGATCTCCACCTGCCCCGCCCAGAGTTGATCTGCGATACGCACTTGCGCTTCTAAAAAATCTGGTCCCGCATCATGATTGTGGAAACCTCTTTGATATACCTCTATCGCTTCTCCCCCAATAGTTTGTAAAGCTTTTTGCTTAAACTTCTGGTTTTTCCAGAGATACTGCAGATAATCTTCGTGCATAGGTCAGGCGCTTAGATATCAATGTTTGAACACAGGAATGTGATTTCCCTATATTTGCTTAAAATTATGAAAAACTTCTCTTAATGACCAATTCATGGGAATAAAAGAAGCCATAAAGCAAAGTACTTTCCGTAGCAGCCGCCAAAAAGCTATGCTCAATATGCTTTACACCCACAACTGGATCTTGCAGCATATCCGCGGTTTTATGGCCGAGGCGAACCTGACCCACCAGCAGTATAATGTGCTACGCATCCTACGGGGAAGTCACCCCCAGCCCCTTAGTACGCTCCAGATAAGAGATCGCATGCTCGATAAGATGAGCGATACCAGCCGGATTGTAGACCGCCTCATCAAGAAAAAACTGGTTAAAAAAACGGCCTGCGAAAACGATCGTCGCTTAGTGGACATTGCCATAACCAGACGAGGGATGGCCATACTCCAGGAGCTCGATGGGCGGGAGCAAGAACTGGATGAGCTTCTGGGAGGCCTGAGCGAAAGCGAAGCCGAAACGCTCAGCCAGCTCCTGGATAAAGTTCGGGCTACCAAAGCGGAAGAAGAGCCTACGCATTCGTAGGATTTGTGCACTAAATCCATACCGCCCCCGGAGAAGAGAATTCCCGCCCCTACCACTTCCACAAGCTTTTGGAAACCTATGCAAGCTAAAGGCATACGGCCAGGCCTCTTCTTTGGAAGCTATTTTTTGCTTAAGCCTCAGAGGAATTTGCGCTCCCTTACTCGATACGCACCGCATGAACCCGATGGGTAGGTATCATGCGACCTTCCTTAAGTACCACCCGGCCTCGGTTTACCGCCCAAATGGTGGTATAAACCTCCTTCAGCCCATCACGATCTTCAAAAATGATGTGAACCTTACGCCTTTCTAGGTTGCCCAGTCCGGTAGCCCTGTGCAGCATCCTGGCTCGCTCCGCTCGCTTGGAGGTCTCGGCCAAAGTGTCTTGAAGGGGAAAATGCAAATGGCTTACTTTCTCCTTGGGAATTACTTCTGTGGTATTCTGGTTTTTCATAACGATCAGTTCCCTTAATTTAGCCTACCAATTTAGCAACATCTTTATATTTTGTCAAGTCAAACGGTTGGCGAGACCAATACAGAAACCGTCTTACACACCGCTCACCTGCGTAAACAATACGGTGCATTTACCGCCGTAGAAGACCTTTCTCTTCAGATCCAAAAAGGGAGCGTATTTGGCCTCTTGGGGCCCAACGGTAGTGGCAAAACCACCACCCTGGGAATGGTTTTAGGGATTACCCACCCCAGCAGCGGCACCTTCCAGTGGTTCCAAGGACGAGATAATCCGCCCCTAAAGCAACGAATGGGGGCGCTTCTAGAGACGCCCAACTTCTACCCTTACTTAAACGCCCTGGAAAACCTGCGCCTGGTGGCCGAAATCAAATCCCTCTCCGCCCCTCCCTATCAGGAAGTACTCAAAACGGTAAACCTTCACGATAGGCGTCGCAGCCCCTTTAAACATTACAGCCTGGGCATGCGACAGCGGCTGGCCATAGCAGCTGCTCTACTTACCGATCCGGAAGTATTGGTACTGGATGAGCCCACCAATGGCCTGGATCCGCAGGGAATAGCCGAAGTCCGGCAAATTATACTCGACATCGCCCGCCGGGGTATCACCGTTATCATGGCCAGCCACATCCTGGCGGAAGTAGAAAAAATATGTGACCACGTAGCGGTGCTGCGGCAAGGTCAATTGCTCTACCAGGGCACGGTAGCCGGTATGGTTCCCGGAGATAGCCTTTGGGAACTGGGCTACGAAGGCGCCCAAGAGCTCGGCCCTATTCTTCAAAACGCCCCGTCCGTAGCAGAAGCGCAACCGGAAGATTCGCTTTGGCTGGTAAAGCTTCATCCCGCTTATGATGCGGCCCAGCTCAACCGTTATTTGGCCGAAAAGGGCTACTACCTCAAGCACCTTAAGGAACGCCGCAGCAACCTGGAAGCGGAATTTTTAAAACTCGTAGATCAGTGATGAAACTTCTTCGACTCGAATGGCTCAAACTGCGGCGCTACCGCTTCTTTGCCATTAGCACCTTGGTAATGCTGCTTCTGGTTCTTCTTTTGCTGGTCTTTTTTGGTGATATCAATGCCTTCGGCCAACAACCTGCCGAAGACGGAGAAGGCAAGCAACTCACTCCCCTGCAGGAAGATTTCGCTGCGCTGGGCCTGTACCAAATGCCCCGTGCTTATGCCAACCTGGCCTATCTGGCGGGCTATTTTAAATTCTTTGCCGCTATTCTCGTTATCCTCTCCGTTACCAATGAGTTTACCTTTCGCACCGCCCGGCAAAACATCATCGACGGCCTAAGCAGAAAACAGTTTTTTGGCAGCAAACTCATCACCATGCTCCTCATGGCCCTGGGGCTCACGCTCCTCAGTGGGGTAGCCACCCTGGTCATGGCGCTAGGGCATGAACAGCCAGATAGTGCCAGTTATCTGAAAGGGCTGCCGGTTTTGGCCGCTTTGTTTACCGAGTATCTGCTGTGCTTTTCCCTCGCTTTTTTACTTGCCTGGACCCTTAAGCGGGGGGCGGCCGCCATTTTATTGTTTCTTCTCTACTACTTCATTCTGGAAAATATCCTCTACTTCGTCCTGGGCGAAGACCTAGGCCAGTTCTTACCCATGCAGCCGGGGCGCAGCCTCATCGAAGAACCTTTCACCCGTCTTACCAAAGTAGATCAAATTATAGGCCTGGCCCACCAAGAAGGTTTCCCCTGGAAAGCCTTTGGCCTCAGTTGGGCCTACCTGGCTCTCTTTTTTACGGCAGCCTATCAGCTGGTTTTAAGAAGAGACCTTTAGCTTTACTCCTTTATTATGTCTTCCCTACCGCTGGCTATATTTGTATGCGGCCCCACGGCCGTGGGGAAAACGGCCTTTGCCATAAAGCTGGCCAAAACCCTACAAACTGAGATTCTTTCCTTCGATGCCCGCCAATTTTACCAGGAGCTGGCCATTGGAGCAGCGCCCCCCAGCCCGGAAGAGCTGCAGGACGTGCCTCACCACTTTATTGGCCACCGCTCCGTGAACAGTCCCTGGAATGCCCATCAATTTGAACAGGCCTCTCTCCCAAGACTCCAAAAATTGCTGGACCAATACCAGCGGGTAGTGATAGTGGGCGGCAGTGGCCTCTACATGCAAGCCCTCCGGCAGGGCTTAGACCCTCTTCCGCCGGCACAGGAAAGCCAGCGAAATTACTGGGAAACCCAGCTTAAAGAAAAGGGTCTGGCCTCCCTTCAGACCACCCTTAAAGAAAAAGATCCTCAATACTACGCAGCTGCGGATATCCAGAATCCCCGCCGCCTCATCCGGGCGCTGGAGATCATAGAAGCCACGGGCCAAACCTACAGCGAACTACGCACACAGAAAGGAAAACAACGGCCCTTTCAGTCCCTGGTAATCGGACTGGATATGCCGCGGGCGCAGCTCTACGAACGCATCAATAAAAGGGCCCTGACCATGCTGGAACGCGGCTGGTTAAAAGAAGTAGAGCAGCTATGGCCCTACCGAAATGAACAAGCCCTCCAAACGGTAGGCTACCGCGAGCTTTTTCAGTACCTGGAAGGCGAGTGTTCTTATGCACAGGCCGTGGATACCTTGCAAAAAAACACGCGGCGCTATGCCAAACGCCAGCTTACCTGGTTTCGTCATCAAGAAAATCCCCACTGGTTAGCCCCCCATCAAGACGCGGAAGCGCTCCACTTAATTCAGGCCCTATGATGGATATTTTCCGCTTTCTCCTTTGGCCGCTAGGCCTCCTCTACCAGGGGGTAATGACCTTGCGCAACTGGGCTTTTAAGCAGGGCTATCTGCCCCAGCGCCTCTTTCCCCTGCCGGTAATCGTGGTGGGCAATCTAAACACCGGAGGTACCGGCAAGACGCCCATGGTGGAATGGCTCCTTCAAGAACTTAAGCTCCGGCCCGTAGCGGTGATAAGCCGTGGCTATGGCAGGCGCAGCAAGGGCACCTTCCTGGTACCCGAAGAAGGAGATGCGGCTATGTATGGCGATGAGCCCACTCAGATAGCACGCAATTTCCCCCAGGCGCAAGTATGGGTAGCCGAGCGGCGCCAGGAAGGGCTCACCCAGGCTCTTGAAAAAAACCCTGATTTACAGGCCGCCCTCTTAGATGATGCTTTCCAGCACCGCTATGTTTTGGGTCACTTCCGGCTTCTCCTTACCACCTGGCAAGATCCCTTTTTCAGCGACTGGCCCTTGCCCATGGGACGCCTCCGGGAAAGTAGGCAAGGCGCAACGCGAGCCCACGCCGTGGTGGTGACCAAATGCCCGCCCCACTTAAACGCCAAGCAAAGAGCACATTACCAGGCAGCCATCCAGCGCTACACCAGGGCGCCGGTCTTTTTTAGCCAGCTGAGCTATCAGCCGCCCCGCAACCTGAAGGGCCACCCCCCGGCGCAATCGTTGGTGGCAGCCCTTACCGGCATCGCTCATCCGGAGCCATTCCTGGAGCATCTGGAGGAGCGCTACACCGTAGTAGAACACCTGGCTTACCCGGATCATCATCGTTTTACCCCAGCAGACCTGGCCCGCCTTCAAGAACACCTCTCGCAGGGCATTCCGGTAGTGACTACCCAGAAAGATTACATGCGGCAGCTCCCGCATTTACCCGCTGAGCAGCGACACATGATTTACA
>CAJXMS010000155.1 GCA_913056475.1 uncultured Bacteroidota bacterium | reverse complement strand
GCAGGGATCTGCCCGAAGGGCCCTGCCGATCCCAATTACCATTTCATCCGGCCTGGCCTTTCGTGGGCTAATAATCTGCTAAGAAACAACTATACCACAGCTTGAGCGCAACCAACAAACACAAGATCTTAAACGATCCCATCTACGGTTTCATTACCATTCCCAGCCCATTAATTTTCGACTTGCTGGAGCATTCTTATTTCCAGCGCCTTAGACGCATCTCGCAGCTCGGGCTCACCTACCTGGTGTATCCCGGGGCTTATCACACCCGTTTTCATCATGCCCTGGGCGCCATGCACCTAGCTATGCAAGCCATTTATAGCCTTCGGCAAAAGGAAGTAGCGATCAGCGAGGAAGAGCAGGAAGCCGTAGCGGCAGCTATCCTGCTGCATGACATCGGACACGGGCCTTTCTCGCATGCCCTCGAAAATGAGATGGTGCCGGGAATCTCTCATGAAACCCTCTCCGAATATTTCATGGCCCACCTCAACGAAGAGTTCCAGGGACGCCTCTCCCTGGCCCTGCAAATATTTCGGGACGAATACCCCCGGCGCTTTCTGCACCAGCTTATCAGTAGCCAGCTGGATGTAGACCGGCTAGACTACCTGCGCCGGGATTGCTTCTACACCGGCGTAAGCGAAGGCCAGGTAAACGCTGAGCGGCTTATCACCATGCTCCACGTAGCCCAGGATCAAATTGTAGTGGACGCCAAGGGCATCTATAGTGTAGAAAAATTCCTGGTAGCCCGCCGCCTTATGTACTGGCAGGTGTACCTGCACAAGACGGTGCTCAGCGCAGAATATTTACTTCTCCAGATCCTGCGCCGGGCCCGGGAAGTGTACCAGCCCACCATGGCCATGCCTTCCGCGCTGCGCCCCTTCATCAGTGGCCAGCTCCCCCCGGAGCGGCAGGAGCTCATCGAGCACTATGCCCGGCTTGACGATGCCGATTTCATGGCCGGGATCAAAGAATGGGAGCAGCACGAAGATGCGCTGTTAAGCAACCTCTGCCAGCGCTTGCTCCACCGCCGCCTATTGGGCGTACAGCGCCTGGCTTCCAGGCCCAGCAAGGCCCGCCTAGAAGAGCTCGTTCAACAAACGGCCCTGCACCTGGGCCTCAGTTCAGAAGAAGCACGCTACCTGGTTTTTGTGCAAGCCGTGAGTAATAATGCCTACGACCCCCGCAAAGACCGCATTCACCTGCTTTACCGCGATGGAAAGCTAATCGATATTGCGGAGGCGGCGGATCAGCTTAACATCTCCGCCCTCAGCAAGCCGGTTACCAAGTTCTTTTTATTTGCCCCGAAAGCCGTGCTGCCCCAGCGCCGAACCTGAATTGCTTAATTTTGCCCGCTATATGGAATTTTCAGCGCAGCAAATAGCGGATATGCTCGGGGCCCGCATAGAAGGAGATCCGCAGGTAAAGGTGCACAACCTTTCCAAGATCGAAGAAGGAAAGGAAGGCACCCTGAGCTTTCTGGCCAATCCCCAATATACCCGCTACCTTTACGATACCGAGGCCTCTATCGTCATCGTAAATCAAGACCTCGCGCTGGAAAAAGCCGTGAAAGCCACTTTGCTGCGGGTAGAAGATGCTTACGCCGCTTTTGCTCAGCTCCTGGAAGCTTACAACCAAAACCGACATCAAAAAACCGGCGTACACCCCCAAGCCTCCGTAAGTGAATCCGCTACCATAGGAACGGACGTTTACATCGGCGCGGGCTGTGTGATCGACGATCACGTGACCATCGGCGCCCATACCAAAATCTATCCAAACACCTACGTGGGAGCGCACAGCCAAATAGGCGATGAGTGCCTCATTTACAGTGGCGTGCAGCTATATGACCAATCCGTAATAGGCAGCAAAGTAACCCTCCACGCGGGCGTAGTCATAGGCAGCGACGGATTCGGGTTTGCTCCGCAAGGCGAAAGTTACGACAAGGTAGCACAGATAGGTAACGTAATAATAGAAGATGGCGTAGAAATAGGCGCCAATACAAGCATAGATCGGGCCACCCTGGGCTCCACCATCATTCGCCGGGGGGTGAAGCTGGACAACCTTATCCAGGTGGCCCACAACGTAGAAATAGGAGAGAATACCGTCATCGCTTCCCAAACCGGAATAGCCGGCTCCACTAAAATTGGCAAAAACGTAATGATCGGCGGCCAGGTAGGGATGGTAGGCCACCTTACCATAGGCAATAACGTGAAAATTGCCGCCCAAAGCGGCATCGCCGGCGACCTGCCCGAGGGGGCCATCGTGCAGGGCTCCCCGGCCTTTCCCATCGGGGATTATAAAAAATCTTATGTGTACTTCCGTAAACTTCCCCAAATGGCCAAGGATATTGACCAACTGAAAAATCAAGCCTAACTCTTCGAATGACCACTCAGCAACACACGCTGCAGCAAGCAGTGAGCATCTCCGGTACAGGCCTGCATACCGGTAAGCAGGTGACCCTCACTTTTCAACCCGCCGAGCCCCATAGTGGCTACATCCTGGTGCGAACCGACCTGGAACAACGGCCCGAAATACCCGCCCTGGCCAGTTATGTTAGCAGCACGGAACGAGGCACCACCCTGGCCCATGGAGAAGTAAGCGTAAGCACCGTAGAACACGTACTTGCCGCCCTTACCGGCCTTCAAATAGATAACTGCCGCCTGGAAATAAATGGCCCCGAGATGCCCATCATGGACGGCTCCTCCCTCCCCTTTGTAGAGGCCCTCGAGCAAGCCGGCTTAAAGGCCCAAGAACAGCCCCGGGATTATTTTGAAATCACAGAACCCTTTGCTTACCGGGACGAAGCAGAAAATATCGAGATCCTGGCCCTGCCCGCAGACCACTATCAGGTCACCGCCATGGTAGACTACGAAACGAAAGTACTGGGCAGCCAGCACGCCAGCCTATCGCGTATAGAAGACTTTAAGGACCAGCTCGCCAACAGCCGCACTTTTAGCTTCCTGCACGAACTGGAGTACCTCCTGGACAATGGCCTTATCCAGGGGGGGGACTTAAAAAACGCAATTGTGTACGTAGACCAAGAAGTAGAAGGTCCCACCCTGGAAAAACTCAAAAAAGCTTTTGGTAAAGAAGATGTGTCGGTAAAGGCCAATGGCATACTGGACAACTTAGACCTGCACCACCCCAACGAAGCGGCTCGTCATAAGCTGCTTGACGTTATAGGAGACCTGGCCCTCGCCGGTGCGCCCATCAAGGGACGTATCATCGCCACCCGCCCCGGTCATGCCGCCAACGCCGCCTTTGCCAAACTCCTCCAAAAAAAGATCAAGGAAGCCCGGCGTACCCCAGCCATTCCTTCCTATGACCCGGCCACCACCCCCGTTTATGATGTCAATAAGATCATGAACATTCTGCCCCACCGCCCACCTTTTCTGCTGGTCGATAAAATCCTGGAACTCTCCACCGAACACGTAGTAGGCGTGAAGAGCATTACCATGAATGAGCCCTATTTTACCGGTCATTTCCCCGGTGCCCCCGTGATGCCCGGCGTGCTGCAAATAGAAGCCATGGCCCAGGCCGGCGGTATTTTGGCCCTCAACACCGTGCCCGATCCCGAAAATTACCTCACCTATTTTCTTAAAATAGACGGCGTACGCTTTAAAAGACAAGTGGTCCCGGGCGACGTGCTCCTGCTCAGCCTCAAACTCACCCAGCCCATTCGCCGCGGCATCGTCCAGATGGACGGCCAGGCCTACGTGGGCCAGCAGCTCGCTTGCGAAGCCTCCATGATGGCCCAAATCGTCAAAGAAAAAAACAAGGCATGAATCAACCCCTGGCTTACGTACACCCCAGCGCCAAAATCGCCAATACCGTCGTTATAGAACCTTTCACCACCATTCACAAAAATGTGGTTATCGGCGAGGGCACTTGGATTGGCAGCAACGTCACCATCATGGAGGGCGCGCGCATCGGTAAAAATTGCCGGATATTTCCCGGGGCGGTGATCTCCGCCATTCCGCAAGATCTCAAATTTGAAGGCGAAGACAGCACCGTCCAAATTGGGGACAACGTCATCATCCGGGAATTTGTAACCATCAACCGCGGCACCAAAGCGCTGGGCAAAACCATCGTAGGAGATAACTCCCTGCTCATGGCCACCGCCCACCTGGCCCACGACGTGGTGCTCGGCAAAAACTGCATCGTAGTAAACGGCGTTTTGCTGGCCGGCCATGTAGAACTGGGCGACTGGGCCATCGTGGGCGGCCTTTCCGCCGTTCAGCAGTTCAGCAAAATTGGCACCCATGCCTTCGTAGGCGGTGGTTCCCTGGTCCGTAAGGACGTCCCCCCTTACGTGAAAGCCGCCAAAGAACCCATCTCCTACGCCGGCATTAATTCCATAGGGCTGCGCCGGCGAGGCTATTCCCGCGATCAGATCAATGATATCCAAAACATCTACCGCATCCTTTTCCAGAAAAACTACAACGTAAGCCAGGCCCTCGAGATCATCGAAACCGAATTTGAAGCCACCCAGGAGCGCGATGAGATCATCACCTTTGTACGCTCCTCCCAAAGTGGTATCATGAAAGGTTTCCGCCTGGAGTAAACGCCATGATGGAAGTCACCCTCCAGCAGGCCAGCCGCAGCTTTGGGCCCCAAGTAGTATTCCAGGGGCTTGATTTTCATTTGGCCTCCGGCCAAATGTGGGCCGTCCTGGGGGGCAACGGTAGCGGCAAATCTACTTTGCTGAAAACCCTCTACGGAGCCCTATCCCTGAGCAGCGGTTCCCTGCACTATCAACGAGGTCAAAAGCCCCTGCCCCCCCTGGAGGCCGCCCGTCACATCAGCTACGCGGCGCCTTATTTTGAAATGATCGAAGAACTACCCGCCGAAGAATTCCTCCGCACCTACCAGCAGCTCCGCCCCTTACGCGTACCTCCGGCCGAGCTTCTCCAAAACGCCTACCTGGAGCAGGCCGCTTCTAAACCCATCGCCTACTTTAGCTCCGGCATGAAGCAGCGCCTCCGCCTGGCGCTGGCGCTTTACAGCGAGGCCGATATTCTGCTGCTGGATGAACCTACCAGCAATCTGGAAAAAAACAACGTGGGCTGGTTTCAAAAGCTCCTTCAGCAAGAGCGCCGAGGCCGTTCGCTGGTCATCGGGAGCAACTACCAGGCTGAGGAACTTACCCTCACCGAAGAGGAGCTGCACCTCAAAGATTATCAATAAGCAAAAGCTTACTTTTGCCCCTGAAATAGACTTAAAAAGGCACTATGGCTGATACTTCTGACATACGCAATGGGCTTTGCATCACCTATAACAATGCCCCGCATCAAATCTTAGAATTCCTGCATGTAAAACCGGGTAAAGGCGCCGCCTTTGTGCGCACCAAAATGCGTAACCTCGATACCGGCCGGGTCCTGGAACATACCTTTCCTTCCGGCACCAAAATAGAAGAGGTACGCATCGAAAACCGCACGTATCAGTTTCTTTACCAAGATCCTACAGGCTTCCACTTTATGAACATGGAAGACTTTAACCAAATCACCATAGACCGGGAGCTGATCAATGCCCCCCAGTTTCTCAAAGAAGGAATGGAGTGTCAGGTACTCTTTCATGCCGATGAGGAGCGCCCCCTTATCTGCGAGCTGCCGCAAAAAATCACCTTAGAGATCACTTATACCGAACCAGGCATCAAAGGAGATACGGCCACCAACACCCTCAAACCGGCTACCGTGGAAACCGACGCC
>CAJXMS010000154.1 GCA_913056475.1 uncultured Bacteroidota bacterium | reverse complement strand
TGAAGCGCTCGACCGGCCGCAAGTACCCACCCAGGGCTATCGTTTACAAATAGCCCCCTTCAGCGGCACCCGGCGACAAGATACCACCCGGCAGCAGTGGGGTTGGTCCTTTAATCAAGCCTGGTATTTGCCCATAGGCGCCCGTTCCGTTTTGCGGCAGGGCTTGCGCTCCGAGGCCCTGTTTGGCCGGGATTTGCTCCGCAATGAACTCTACCGGGTGGGCGGCTTGCAAAGCCTGCGTGGCTTTAACGAGCAGCGGTTTTTTGCGGCCCGTTACGGCGTGGCCAGCCTGGCTTATCGGTATTTCATCGGGCCTTATGACTTTTTAACGGCCTTTGCCGATGTTGGTTATTTGGAAGATGACACCCGTGCGGGTTTCCAGCGCATTTGGGCCCTGGGCCTGGGGACTGGTCTGGTATTGCGAACCGATAGCGGTATATTTTCCTTTTTTTTAGCGGCGGGACGTACCGGAAAGAGCGGTTTTGATCTGCGCGGCACGAAAGTACACTTTGGCTACCGGAGTCGTTTTTAAGGCCTGGCGGCCAAATGTGAGGCATTCCCTCCTTTGGCCGTGAGGCCTTCCCGAAAAATACCTCCCAGGAGTGCGGTAGATTCTCTAATTTCGTAGGCCATGCGGCAGGGCCTATTCATACTACTCACCGGAACGCTTATGCTGGGCTTAAGTGGCTGTACCTCTTCCCGTCCCATGCAAAGCGGCAACGCGGCCTACCTCTATAACCCGCAGGAGCTGGCCTTACGCCCGCACTTTGTGGTAGAGCACCTGAATGATACCGTGAGCCAAGTCCATTACCGCCTGAAAAGTGCTAATTTATTGTACGTGCGGGGCAATGAAGGGCCCAGCTACCAAGCCCGTTATGCCCTCTCCTACGCCCTCACCAAGAGCATTGAATCCGCTGCCTTGCTAGACAGCAATAAAAGCGTGTATACGGATGAAAGCAATGCCCCGCCGGATAAGATCATTCGTGGCAGCTTTACGCTAAAAACCCCCTCGCTTAGTACCGGGCAGCAGCACTATCATCTGCAGATAAAGTTGCGCGACCTGCACCGCGGCACCAGCTTCCAAAACTATATCCACCTGGCTAAGTCCAGCCTTAACAAGCGCCAGTACTTCCGCCTTACCGATACGACCGGAAGGCTTCTTTACAAACATCATCTGCCCCCGGGCGTGCCTTTCCGCCTGAAGCACAACAGCCTTAACCCCGCCTTTTATTACGTAAGCGTGTACGACCGGGACTTCCCCATGGCCAAGCCCCCCTACTCGGATGATGCCAGCCCCAGTTTTGATATAGACCCCGACACTACCTACCGGGTGGCGGCGGATGCGGTAATCAAACTCCCCCACCAAGGCTTTTTCCACTTCCGGCTGGATACCAGCCAGTGGGCGGGCTTTACCCTGCGTTCTTTCTATCCTGCTTTTCCTTTCGTGGCCAAAAGAAGGCATCTGGCGCCGCCGCTTCGCTACCTCACTACCGCAAAGGAATACGACCAGCTGAGCCAAAAGAGGGGCCAGCCTAAGGAAGTGAAGCAGTGGGTAGATCGTTTCTGGCAAAACCGCACCGGTAGTGGGCCCAGTGCGAAACAGCTTATCGAAAGTTATTATGAACGCGTGGAGCAGGCCAACCGCCTTTTCACCTCCTACCTGGAGGGCTGGAAAACAGATCGTGGCATTTTATACGTCATTTACGGCCCGCCCGATAAAGTATTTCCCTCCAGCTCAGGTGAAACCTGGGTCTATGGCAACCAAACCTCCTCCCTCTCCTACGTATTTAATTTTACCAAGGTGTCCAACCCCTTTAGCGACAACGATTATGAGCTGGAGCGCGACCGCCGTTATCGCTTCGGCTGGGGCAAAGCTATCGAGAGCTGGCGCAATGGCTACACCTACGACTCCCGCGATATACGTCGCCTACAAGATGCCCAAGACCAAGTCATCTACAACCGAAACCGGTCTCCTTATTGGTATTAGACCGCTTATAGAAGCGATCGAAGCCCATCGGGATATCGACAAAATTTACTTGCAAAAGAACCTTAAAGGCCCCCTTTTTAAGGAGCTATGGACTTATTTGCGCGATTATCATCTACCCTACGTGGTGGTACCTAAAAACCGGCTGGATAAATTTACCCGTCAAAACCATCAAGGCGTAGTAGCCCAACTAAGTGCCGTGCCCTTTCAGGACCTGCGCGAGATTGTGACCCGCACCTTCGAAAAAGGAGAAGCTCCCCTGCTGGTGATCCTGGACCGGGTAAGTGATGTGCGCAACCTGGGCGCCATAGCGCGTACGGCAGAAGCCACCGGCTGCCATGCCCTGGTAACCGGCACCCGGCAGAGTGCTGCCATCAACGAAGATGCCATGAAAACCAGTGCCGGGGCCTTGCACCACCTCCCCTTGTGCCGGGAAAACAACCTCAATGAAACCCTCCAATGGCTTAAGATGAGCGGCATCCGCACCGTAGCCATCACGGAAAAAGCCTCGGCCCCCCTGTACGACACTCCCCTGGACGGCCCACTGGCCATCTTGATGGGCGCAGAAGATAAAGGCATAGCCCCCGAGCGGCTCAAGCTAAGCGATTACCAGGCCTATTTACCGATGCGGGGCCGGGTGGGCTCGCTCAATGTGTCCGTTGCCACGGGAGCTACCCTATACGAAGTGCTGCGCCAGCGCAGCCTGAACCATCCTGCTTAAAAAGCTAACCTTATGAAAGCTATCTTTTCTTCTTTAAGGCAAAAGCCAATTGCCACGGCCCCCGGCTGGCTCTTGGCGGGCCTCCTGTGCTTTCCCTTGTTTTTAATGGGGCAAAACCGCAGCGATACCTTTGACCTAAGACATTACGCCATCCACCTGGACCTCACCCAAATCAAGCAGGGTACTTTTCAGGCGCGGGCGGATATACATTTGGCCGCAGGCCAAAATATGCTCCAGCAGCTGCGGCTGGATCTACTTCCTTATACGGTAGATACGGTGCTGTGGCGCCAGGCATCCGGGCCTTTTACCGCCCAGGGTATAAGCTATAATCACCAAGGAGAAAACCTTTTTATAAACTGGAACCAAGCGCTCCAGCAGGGCGATAGCCTGGAGCTGCGGATCCGCTACCACGGAAGTCCGGTGGTAGATGCCAGCGGCTGGGGCGGCTTTCATACCGATCAGGGTTATTTTTATAACCTGGGGGTAGGCTTTGCGGCACAACCTCATTCCTACGGACGTGCTTGGTTTCCTTGCTTCGATAATTTTACCGAGAAGTCTACCTATGAACTTTCGGTAGACAGCCGCGCGCCCCTGCGCCCCTTGCTGAGTGGCGATACCCTCACCGAAACCGCTTTGGCCGGGGATACCATCCGCACCACCAGCCGGCTGGAGCAGCCCACCCCCAGTTATCTGGTGAGCTTTGCCCTGAGCCGCTACGTCTTCTTGCGGGATACCGTGCAGGGCCTGCAGGGGACCAAGTCGATCCTCCTGGCCAGTAAGCCGGCAGATACTGCCAAGCTACGGCAATCTTTCCAGCACCTCAAAGGGGTTTTCCACGCTTTTGAAAAGCACTTTGGTCCCTACCGCTGGCCCCGGGTAGGCTACGCCCTTACTACGGTAGGTGCTATGGAACACGCCACCAGCATATCCTATCCACGCAGCTTGGTGGATGGAAGCCTGGATGGCGAGGATATCATGGCTCACGAGCTGGCCCACCATTGGTTTGGCAATTTAATTACCTGCCAGAGCGATGACGATATGTGGATCAACGAGGGAATGGCAGAATTCTGTAGCCACCTCTACACGGAAGATCTCTATGGGCGCTTGCGCTACCTCGATGTAGTGCGGGAAAATGCGTGGAAAGTGCTGAATGAGGCCCATCGCCGCGATGGTGGTTATCGCCCCCTTTACGACCCCCCGCACAACTACGTTTACGGCTATACCGTATACCAAAAAGGGGCTATGGTAGGGCACAACCTTCGCCACTATCTGGGCGATAGCCTCTTCTTTCAGAGTTTGCGCCAGCTTATGCAAAGGCATGCTTACGGAAACTTAAGGACTTCCTCTTTCCGCGATGAACTGATTCGGATCACGGGCCACAGCGAGCTCCAGGCATTTTGGGACGATTGGATTTATGCGCCCGGTTTTCCCCAGTTTTCGGTAAACGACTGGCAGTATCAGCCCGGCACGGGGCAAACGCAGCTCGTGCTACGGCAGCGCCTGCACCAGGCGCCCCAAAATTATCGAGAGGTACCGGTCGATGTCACCTTTTTTGGGCCTCAGGGACAAAGCCATACCCGTTCTTTTGTTCATAGTGGCGACACCAGCCACCACCCAAATATAAGCCTCCCCTTCATCCCTAAGGCGGCCCTGGCCTCCTACAGCGGCCAGTTGCTTACCGCTACCGGTAATGACCATCTGAAGATTGATAGCAGCGGAAGCTACCGGGGCCGCTACAGTGGCATCACCATTCAGGCCGGGCCGCTTCAAGATACCGGATCTGTGCTGGTCCAACATCACCTGGTAAAGCCCGAGCTACAGCCGGGCAACCCCTTTGACTTCAACCTTAGTGACCATCACTATTTTACCATCCAGCCCCTTTCCATTCAAGGCCATTTAAGAGCGGTGCTTCCCTTTGATGGCAGCAGCCGCGGCCGGGACGACGACCTCACTCGCCAGGGCAATGACAGCCTACAGGTGGTATACCGCCCCCGAGGAAAGTTCCAATGGCGCCTCTACCCATATCAAACCAAGCAAACCAGCAATCCCGACAGCCCAGTGGGAACCATAGAATTGGACTCCTTACGGGCCGGGGATTATTCATTGGTAAACACCGCTGAAGTCTTAAGCCACCCTTCTCCGCAAAAAGGACGGCAAAAAGCCAAGCTATTCCCACAGCCTGCACAGGAAAGGCTTAAAGTAGTGGTACCCGCTGAGGAAGCCCGGGAGCTGCCATGGAAACTTTACAGCCCCAGTGGTCAATTGCTGCGCAGCGGTTCCCTGGCGGTAAAACCACCCCGCTCCCGCTTACTGCTTTCCTTAAAAAATTTGCCCGGCGGCAGCTATCATTTGCAATTGGGCCGGGAACGCTTCACCTTTATTCACCCTTAAGAACGGTTTTGGAATAATTTTAAGCCCCTGATGGACAACAAAAATGAACCCGCAGGGTTAAATACTTCGAGAAAATAAGATTTTCAAGCACATCTCATGACGCAGCCCATTAAAGGCTTTTCTAAGCTTACCAAAGAAGCCAAAATCGAATGGATCACGGATCAGTATTTTCACAATCGGGAAGAGTCCGGGGCTCTTTTGCGCCATTACTGGCATCCCGAGGCCGAGGTCCAGAAGCTTCACGATGAATTTATCGAGAACACCATCAGTAATTTTTACACGCCCTACGGCGTGGCCCCCAATTTTAAGATAGACGGAAAGCTCTTTGCCATCCCCATGGCCATAGAAGAGAGTTCCGTGGTAGCGGCGGCCGCCAAAAGTGCTTCTTTCTGGCTTAAACGGGGCGGTTTTAAGACCGAGATCGTCTCCACCACCAAGATTGGCCACGTGCACTTCATCTATCAGGGCAATGCAGACAAGTTGGGTCATCTTATCGAAGAAAACCACGCCGCCTTCTTCCGTGATACCGAAAATATCACCGCTAATATGCGAGCCCGCGGTGGTGGCATACTAGGCCTAAAATTGATAGACAAAACGGCCGAACTGGAGGGTTACTATCAGCTTGAGGCTCGTTTTG
>CAJXMS010000153.1 GCA_913056475.1 uncultured Bacteroidota bacterium | reverse complement strand
CACCATAGATGCCGCGGCCACGTTTCTCCTGGCCAGTGGCGCCGGCCTGGGCATGGTCCTTATCCTGCGCTGGTACTGGTGGCGCATCAATGCCTGGACCGAGCTCACTGCCACCCTGGCCCCCATCCTGGGCCTCAGCCTGGCGCGCAGCCTCTTGCCCCACTACCTGCCCGAAGCCTTCTTTGCCCAAAACGGCGAATTCCTCTTCACCGTAACCTTTACCACGGCGGCCTGGCTCACCGTAACCTTCCTCACCCGGCCTACAGATGCGGCGGTTCTGGAACGCTTTTACCGGCGCATCCGCCCCGGTGGTTTTTGGGGGCCTGCGGCCAAAAGTGGTTCTTCCCTGCCGCAGCAGCCCCTTCGCTATCAGCTCCTGGCCTGGCTAGCGGGCGTGGTCCTGGTGTACGCCCTCCTCTTTAGCGTGGGGTACGGACTCTTTGGCCAATATCGGGCCCTTTTGCTATGCCTCCTGGCGCTTATTCCCGCCGTAGCCTTGCTGCGGTGGGCCATGTACCGGGCAGGCTACCTGGAAAAAACCAGCGATGACGCCAATAATTTCTAATTTCGGACCTTTCCGAAGCTTTAAAAACGTATAACCCTAAAAAACCAGCGATGAAAAAAATCTACCTCCGGCTCGCCCTCCCTTTAATTACGCTGCTTTTCGCCTCTGGCTGCGGCAGCTTGCTGATCCAGGCTCCCCAGCCCCTGCTCCTGGGGGAAGAAACCGAAAGCCTGGCTTTGATAACGCATTACATGGCCCCCCTGGAACAACCCGCCACCCCGGTGGCGGCCGCTTCTACCTTCAACCATAAGGTAGACTCCATGTCGGCCACCATCAATAAGCTGATGAAGGGGGCCACCGAAAGGTATTACCAGACCCTCGCCGGCAAAATCGGGGGGCATACGGGGTTTCGTATTAAAACCGGTAAAGATTTTAAGAAAAGTGACCGCTACGAGCTCATGGCCCGGCGGGCCGAGACCCAAGCCCTCAACCGGGGCGGAAAAGGCCCCTTCCGGCAAATTTTTATCCCGGAAGAAACCTTCAATGCCTTAGACGTAGACCGGGAAACCGATTTTCGCAAGTACCTTATGGAAAGCAGCCGTGCCCGTTCCACCCTGCGCCGCTATCCGCGTTCTTTTGGCACGGAAGCTTCGGGCCTGGGATATACCAAGCTGGTCTTAGAGGGCGTGGAAGATTTTGGCCGCTACGCCTACCTTCACCTGGAAGTGGATGTCCTTTTTTACGACGACCGGGGCAATCTGGTAGGCCATGGCTACGGCCAAACGGAGCCCCTCAAAACCGACGGCCGCAGCCCGGCCGACTTCCGGGAAGTGCTGGATCGCTATCCGGGGCTGCTCGAGGATATCCTCGAAAAAATGATCGAGAAAAAGGAACCGGAAGCGGCAAAGGAGTGAATAAAGTCTGGCGTTCCTTTCTGGGCATAGTACTGCTCTTAAGCTTGGGCGCCGGGCCACTCACGGGCCAGGACGCCCCCGGATATACGCCCCCTTACCCGGAGCTTATCGCCCAGTATCAACAGCTGGCGGCTGCCCATCCGGAGGCGCAACTGCGGCAAGTGGGCCCCACCGATGCGGGACGGCCGCTGCAGCTTTTTGTTATGGGCGGTGCTCCCGTCTCCGGCGAGCTCCCGCTGGAAAGCCTGGCCCAGGACAAAACGGTCTTACTGATCAATAACGGCATTCATCCCGGGGAGCCCTGTGGCATTAACGCCTCCCTGCCCTATGCCCGGCAGTGGTTGGAACGGGGCCTCCCCCAAGACTTCCTGGTGGCCATCATACCCGCGTATAATGTAGGAGGCGCCCTCAACCGGGGCCCCTATTCCCGGGCCAATCAAAGGGGACCCGCGGCCCATGGCTTCCGGGGAAATGCACGCAACCTGGACCTCAACCGGGATTTTATCAAGGCCGATGCGCGCAATACCATGTCCTTTTACCGGCTATTTCACGCTCTGGACCCGCATCTTTTCGTCGATACCCATACCAGCAACGGAGCCGACTACCGCTACACCATGACCCTCATCAGTACACAAGCGGATAAATTGATGCCCGCCCAGCGGGAGCTGCTCTACCAGAAACTACGCCCCGCCCTGTATCAGGACATGGAAAACCGGGGCTGGCCCATGATCCCCTACGTAAACGTCTTCGGCCGTACCCCCCAAAAAGGCTACGCGGCCTTTTTGGAAACGCCCCGTTACTCGACCGGCTATACCGCCTTGCATCATTGCCTGGGCTTTGTTACCGAGACCCACATGCTCAAGCCCTTTGCCGATCGGGTGGCCAGTACAGAAGCTTTCCTGCACAGCCTCACCCAATGGGCTGCCCGGCACGGAGATGAGCTGGAGAGAAGCCGGCAAAAAGCCCGGGAACAAACCGCCCGTGCGCACTACCAAAACATTGCCTGGCAGGTGGACAGCAACCAGGCCGATACCCTTTCTTTTAAAGGCTATGCTGCAGCACGCATCCCTAGTAAGCTGGGGCCGTACCAGCGCCTGCAATACCAGAAAGACCAGCCCCGGACCTGGCCCATTCCCTGGTACCACCGCTACCAGGCTACCGATAGTGCGCGCCTTCCCCGTTACTATGTTTTGCCGCAAGCCTGGCGGGAAGTGGTGCGGCGGCTAAAAGCCAACGGAGTAGCCATGCAGCGCCTGGAAAAAGATACCAGCATAGCCCTTACCAGTATTTACCTAAAGCCCGGCTCGTGGGCCCGGGAACCCTACGAGGGGCATTTCCCCCTTCGGTCGATTGCTACCGAAGAACGGCCGCAAAAGCGCCTGTTTTTGGCGGGGGATTACCTGATCGCCCCCCGGCAGCAAGCCCAGCGCTTCATCGTTCATACCATGGAGCCCCGGGCCACTGATAGCTATTTGCGTTGGAACTTTTTTGATGCAATATTCCAGCAGAAGGAACATTTCTCTCCCTACGTCTTTGAAGAGACGGCCGCGCAATTGCTGAAGGAAAACCCCGCCCTGGCAGAAGACTTTAAACAGTGGCAGTCCCAAAATCCCCAAGAAGCGGAACAGGCCTATCCCAGCTTAAAGTGGATATATCGGCATAGTCCTTACTATGAAGCGGAGCACCGGCGCTATCCCGTGGGCAAGATTTACTAGGCCCGCCCTTATGAGCTTAAGTCCCGGCTCACCCGATAATAGGCTTTTCAAGCTGTTACCCTTACCGGGTCAGGGGTGGTTATGACGCCCCTTAAGGATGCTTTTAGTCTCATATTACCCCCCCTAAGCGCTGGTCAGCAAGGCGGCCTGTTGATAAGCGCTTTCAAAGGCTTTTTCGTCCAGACCAAGCGCCAAGTTATGTTCTTGCGCAAAGCGCAGCAGTTTTTCGGTAGGCATATTACCCACCAGGTCGTCATCTGCCATGGGACAACCGCCCAGCCCCTGAATGGCACCATCAAAGCGGCGGCAACCGGCAGCAAAAGCGGCTTCTACTTTCTCGCGCCAGCTTTGCGGGGTGGTGTGCAAGTGGGCCCCAAACTCAATCTGCGGGAAAGCCGGCACCAAGCGCTCGAATAAGTGCTTAATACTATCGGGGTTGCTGGTGCCGATGGTATCGCTGAGCGAAATGATCCTCACCCCCATATCCGCCAATTTCTCGCAGAAACGCAAGACGATATCGGCACTCCAGGGCTCCCGGTAAGGGTTGCCAAAGCCCATCGAAACGTAAACGACTAACTCTTTTTGATGATTCCCGGCAATATCCAGCAGCTTGCGCACCAGGATACGGGATTCCGCTATGGTTTTGTTGGTATTTCTTTTTTGAAAGATTTCCGACACGGAAAAGGGATAGCCCAAATAGCGCACCATGGGTAGCTCTGCGGCCCTTTGGGCCCCGCGTTCATTTGCGATGATCACCAGGAGCTTACTGCTACTTTCTTGCCAGGGCAGCGCCTCCAAGACCGCAGGGGTATCCCGCATCTGCGGAATGACCTTGGGGCTCACCAGGCTTCCGGCATCGATGGTGTCAAAGCCCACTTTCAATAGCTCACTGAGATACTGGATCTTTTGATCGGTAGGTACGAAACCGGGCAGCCCTTGCATGGCGTCCCGGGGGCACTCGATAAGTTTTAAAGAAGGCTCCGTTGAAGGCATAGGAGAGAAGGGTTTTGATGAGGGAAAAAAAATTATTCAACGGCCGGCACCCGCTTGAGCGCTTCCTGAAGATAATGCCAAAACTTCTCTACGCTAGAAATGCTTACGCGCTCATCAGGGGAGTGAGGATCCTTAATGGTGGGGCCAAAGGAGATCATCTCGATGTCCGGATAGTTTTGCCCCAAGAGGCCACATTCCAGGCCCGCGTGGCAGGCCAGCACCCGGGGCGATTCGGAAAAGAGCTCCCGATAGAGCTTCTCCATCATTTGCAACATGGGAGCCTGAGGATCCAGTTTCCAGCCGGGGTAAGCGCCGCTGTGACTTACGGTTCCCCCGATGAGGCGAAAGGGCGCCGCCACGCTATGGGCCAGGTCGTATTTGGCGCTATCCCGGTCGCTCCGGGTAAGCATCTTCGCGCTAAACTGACCATCCCGGGCGCACACATGCGCCAGGTTGTTGCTGGTCTCTACCAAATTCTCCACATCGGGACTCAGACGACGAATGCCGTCATGCACGCATTGCAGGGCCAGTACCAACTGCTCGGCGGCAGCAGCGGTCATCATTTTAGGGGGACGCTCCACGGGCGCCCAATCTATTTTTAAGCCAGGGTCGGTGGTGGCAAATTCTTGCTGGAGGGCCTCCCGCAGCCCGGCCCAATGCTCCGCTACCGCGCTTTGCTGCGCCGTAGGGATGAGCACCACTGCTTCCGCCTCTCGGGGGATGGCGTTGCGCAGACCGCCTCCTTCCAAGTAGGCCAGTCCCATCTGGTACTGGGTGGGCAGGTCCCAAAGCATACGGACTAAAAGTTTGTTGGCATTGCCCCGGCCTTCGATAATATCCATGCCACTATGGCCCCCGTAGAGACCTTTTATCTCCAGCTTCAGCGCTTCATAGCCGGAGGGTACTTCCCTTTCGGGGTAGCCCCATTGGGCGTTGCTATCTATCCCCCCCGCGCAGCCGATGCTGAGTTCGTCGTCATCTTCGGTATCCAGGTTCATCAGGATTTCCCCGCGCAGCATTCCCCCCTTGAGGTGATGAGCACCGGTCATACCTGCCTCTTCATCAGCAGTAAACAGCCCCTCCAAAGGAGGATGTGGAATATCCTGGCTGGCGAGCACGCCCAGAATGGCGGCGGCGCCAATACCGTTATCGGCTCCCAGCGTGGTGCCCTGAGCGCTTACCCAGTCGCCATCTATCTGGGTCCGGATGGCCTCCTGCTCAAAGTCAAAATCTACGTCACCGTTTTTTTGGCACACCATATCCAAATGGGCCTGTAAAACTACGGGGCGGCGGTTTTCCATCCCCGCCGAGGCGGGCTTGCGAATTATAATATTGCCCGCTTCGTCTTGCTGATGTTCCAGGCCGTGTTCCCGGGCAAAAGCCAACACATGCGCCTGTACTTTTTCTTCTTTCTTACTGGGCCGCGGCACCTGGGTGAGTTCATAAAAGTTTTGCCACACGGCTTTTGGCGCTAGTTGATCGATGGTTTTGCTCATGCATTTTTGATTTGAAGGAGTATTTCCGGCTGGGAGAAGCCAAAAAGGACAATGGATTTTACTTTTTCCCGGGGCTTAAAGCCGCTCCTCGAAGGAGGCATCAAACAAGGGGGCTTAAAATGCCCCGGAAGGTCAAAGGTAGGACCTATTCGCAAGAAAGCCCTCC
>CAJXMS010000152.1 GCA_913056475.1 uncultured Bacteroidota bacterium | reverse complement strand
TGTGGGGCCATAAGGAGTGTCGAAAAGGAACCGGCCTTAGGGGGCGAAGTTACTTTTTACCCTTTCGAAAAGACTTTTGGCCGCCTTTACCGCGGCTCCCGCCTTGGTTTTTCCCCGGTCCCTTGCGCCACTTATCGGCGTAAGAGCCCTTTTTACCGCGTGGCCCTTTCCCGCCTTTAAAACCTTTAGGGCCTTTATTACCCTTCCGCGGCTGCGGGGCATCGTCCACTTCCTGGATGGATAGCTGATCCAGCTCCCGCTGCATAAGGCGGGCCAGTAATTCTTCCCGCGTCAAGTGGTCCAGGCGTTCCCGGGCTGCTCGCCACATATCTTCCGATATTCCCATGGGCGGGGCCATAGCCGCCACCTCCTCGTGCCACCTAAGCAGATGTTCTTTTTTAATATCCTCTGCGCTGGGGACCGCTGCCTCCTGAAAGGAAATGCCCAATTGCTTGGCCATCCGCTTGAGCTTGTACTCATCGCGACGGTCCAGGAGTACCACTGAGAGCCCCTTCTTACCGGCGCGGGCGGTGCGCCCGCTGCGGTGGGTGTAAAAGGCGGCATCATCCGGCAAATTGTGGTGAAAAACATGGGTAAGATCATTGACGTCTATCCCCCGGGCGGCCACATCTGTAGCCACCAGTACCTGCAGTTCCTGTTCGCGGAAGCGCTTCATCACCCGGTCGCGCTGGGGCTGGCTTAGGTCTCCGTGGAGGGCATCGGCGCGATAGCGCCGCTTGAGCAGCGCTTCTGCCAGTTCTTGGGTTTCCCGTTTGGTGCGACAAAATACCAGCCCCCGCATCTGCGGAGCACTATCGATGAAGCGCCCCAGGGCGGCCCCCTTTTGGCGCTGGTGCACCAGGGCATAGTGGTGGGCTATATCGGTATTTACCTCAGCGCCGGTGCTGCTGTGAAGCTCTTGGGGCTCCCGGAGATATCGTTTTGCAATTTTGCGGACCGCCGCCGGCATGGTGGCCGAAAAAAGCCAGGTTGCCTTTTCCGCAGGGGTTTCGGTGAGGATGCGTTCCAATTCTTCCTGAAAGCCCATGTTAAGCATTTCATCGGCCTCATCAAGGACCAGAAACCGGAGCTGATCTAGCTTTACCGCCCGGCGCTCCATCAAGTCTATCAAACGGCCCGGTGTAGCTACAATGATAGCGGGGTTTTGGCGGGCCGTCTTGGCTTGGGGCCCGATGGGCGCCCCGCCAAAAACAGTAAGCACCTCCAATCCATGGGCGTAGCGCGCCAATTGATCGAGCTGGGTGGTTATTTGCTGGGCCAGCTCGCGCGTCGGGGCCAGAATAAGCGCTTGCACAAAACCCTGGGGCGTTTCCAGGTGCTGTAGAAGAGGCAGGCCAAAGGCGGCCGTTTTACCGGTGCCGGTTTGGGCCAGCGCTACCGCATCGCCCTCCCGGGCGAGCAGAGCGGGGATGGCCAGTTCTTGGATAGGAGAGGGTTGCTCAAAGCCCAGTTGCTGAATGGCTTTGAGCAAGGGCTGAGAGAGGCCCAGCGACGAAAATGAAGACAAAGGGGGAATCGTTTGAAATGAGCGGCAAAAATCGGGAATAATTCCGTTGATTCCACCTGGGGAGGTGCAGCGTTTTGCAAATGATTAAGGCTGCAAGGAGGTCCGCTGGTACATTTGGCCGCCAGGCCCCATCTCCGCAAGGCCCAGCCCGCGCCAAACTTTCTGGCCGGTGCCTGGCTCTGGTAGCGGAGCAGTCCATTAAATAAAACCTCCGAAAGGGGGCTGGCTAGGCGGCCTAAGCATCCGCGAACAAAAATGCCTCCTGTCACTTGTCGGCCCGCTTACGCTCGGTGCCGGTGGCGTCGCCTAATTTTGACCCCACTTAAAGCCTTGAAGCCGGCAGCTGGCCGGAGTACAATAATTCAAAAGAACGTATGTTATGGAAGCCTGGTGGCAAAGTTTCTTAGAATGGTTTATGAGCCTGGGGGATAAATACGGGGTCAATCCCCTTGTATTTGGCAGTATTTACGTGGGGGCCATTCCGTTTTTCACCCTTTCGCTGGGCTGGATCGTGCGCAATTATCGCAGAGGCAAGTCCCTGGTAATCCCGGTTCTTTTGGCGGGCTTTTTTTTCGTTTCCGCCTATCTGTATCTTTTCATTGCGGGGCATAATATACCCTGGTGGGTGTATGCTCTGCTCGGGGCCATGATCGTGTACGGCGCGTACAGTACATTTACCAGCACGAAGCGAAAAGCCCGCAAAGCGGCCCAGCAAGAACAGCGTGAAACGCCAAACAATTAAAGACCAATTCCGTAGGGAGTTAGCTCCTCGCCGGGGAGCAGGCGAGGCGGAGGCCCTGTTTCACTTAGTACTGGAGGCTCGAGGGGGAATTGCGCGCTTGCAGTACTTGAGCGATCCGGAGGCGACTCTCTCAGAGGAACTACGCCGCCAGCTGGAAAGGGATCTGGCGGGCCTGCGGGCCGATGTGCCGGTGCAACACCTGCTCGGTGAGGTATCATTTGATGGGCTTACCCTGGCGGTAGGTCCCGGTGCGCTCATTCCCCGGCCCGAAACGGAAGAGTTGATCTGGCAGCTAAAAAAGTCCTGGCCCTTCCCACCGCCTGGGCGTATATTGGATGTGGGCACGGGTACCGGCTGTCTGGCGCTGGCTTGTCAGGCCCACTGGCCCCAGGCCTCGGTTCTGGGCCTGGATAAAAGTGCCGATGCCCTGGCCCTGGCCGCTCAAAATGGAGGGCTCAACCAGCTAGCCGTGCGGTGGCAGCAAGGAAATTTTCTGGAGTCCAAGGAACGCCCGGCTGGGCCCTGGGATTTGATCCTCAGCAACCCGCCCTACGTGCGCCCCGCTGAAAAAGACCAGATGGAAGCCCAGGTATGGCAGCACGAACCAGCCGAAGCACTATTTACCCCGGCGGATGATCCACTGCTCTTTTACCGAATAATAGCAGAAACCTACCCGCCTCCCACCCCCATGGCGCTGGAGCTTAACCGCTCCACGGCGACGGAAGTCCGGAGCTTATTTGAAAAGACCGGCCATGGCGCTCAACTGGGGACCGATAGCAGTGAGGTTCCGCGTTTTTTATGGGTCAATTTTACTGCTTAAAATAGAGGTCTTGGGGGCGTTTAGGAACAAAAAAGCCCCACCAAATGGCAGGGCTTAGTAATTTTAGCTGGAAAAAACGGGGGCGCGTTTATTCGCCTTTTACGTAAACCTTTACCGTTTTGCTCATCTGCTTGCCGTAGGAGCGGTGGTAACCATCAGCAAACTGCATGGTCAGTGCGTGTTTACCGGCCGGTAGCTCTAGGGTGTCGGCCGTTTGGCCACCCCCGTAGTGGATATGGGTGCTATCCGCGGGCAGCGCTTCTCCTTTAGGGGTATAACTATGATTGATAAGGAGGTGATGGTGCCCTTTACCGGCATTAACCTCTCCGGCTGGTTCTACCTCCATTCCGCTCACTTCGTAGGCAAAGGCTACCGGGTTGGTCAAGGTGTCTCCGTCGGCGATATTGCCAAAGCTTACGGAGGCATTGGCCGGTACATCGGGGAGTATCCCTTTGCTATCTTTTTCCGCCTTTTCTTCCTTCTTGGCGTTTTGGTCTTTTGTTTCCTCTTCACCGCCGGATTGCGGGGCGGTGTTTTGGCAGCCGGCCAGCATTACACCCGCTAAAGTAAGAGAAAAGAATACTTTTTTCATGAGTTTGGCTTTTACGTTTGTGCTTCTAATGAGTTTCAAAGGTATTGAAAATTCAGGGGTTTACCAGAATAATGCGCCTGCCTTTAAAAAGGTATTGCCAAAGGGCGCCCCAAAATTTATCCGGAAAAACTAATTTAAATAGAATGCTTATTATTTTAGCCACCTAAAGGGTATTACATGGAATACTTAGGCAGCAATATTCGATATCTCCGCAAAGCACGCGGCTGGACGCAAGCACATTTGGCCGATAGGCTGGAAGTAAACCGCAGCCTGATAGGCGCTTATGAAGAGGGCCGTAGTGAACCTCGCCTGGCTACCCTGCAGCTCTTGGCTCACCTCTTTGGGGTACCGCTGGGGGATTTGATCGAGAAGCCGCTGGACGGGCGCGCGCCGCAGCCCTACCAACAAAAGCTGCGGGTGCTGCCGGTGGCCATTAATCAAGCGGGGGAAGAGGAAATTTCCCTTATCCCCCAGAAGGCAGCCGCCGGGTATACCCGGGGGTATGCCGATACGGAATACCTGGACCAACTGCAGACGGCCCGCCTCCCCCTACCCGAACTCCAGCAGAGCGGTACCATTCGCATTTTCCAGATCGAGGGCGACAGCATGCTGCCCGTACAACCCGGCACTTACATCATAGGTGAATACGTAGAAAATTGGCAGAGCATAAAAAGCGGGCAGTGCTATATCCTGCTTACCTTAAACGACGGCATCGTTTACAAAAGGGTGGATAATGAGGTAGCTGAAAAGGAACGCTTGTGGCTCCGCAGCGATAATCCGGAATACGAGGCTTACGGACTGCCCTTAAGTGAGGTTTTGGAAGTATGGCGGGCCAAGGGCGTTTTAAGTTTCGAACTGCCGGACCGCGAAGGCCATTTCGAAGTTCAGAATCAACGCTTGCTTCAGATGCTGGACGAGCTGCGAGCCCAGGTCCAATCGCTACATGCCAAAGTAGATGGTAAACCCTCATGAGTAAAGATCCCTACCAGAAGGGTCGTGGGGCCCAAATGGACCCCCAAAACCGCTTTGAAGCGCATAGTTACCAGCCGGAAGATACCTTTCGGGAATATTTGCACCAAGAGGGGGAAGACCCCGCCCAGCCCCGTAAAACCCGCTACCTCCGGGTATACCCCAAGAGCATCGTAAACCGGGTCAATAGCCCCGATATAGGGCGCGCCTGGAGCATGAACCCGTATCAGGGCTGTGAGCACGGCTGCAGTTACTGTTATGCGCGCAACAGCCACCAGTACTGGGGCTACAGTTCGGGGCGTGACTTTGAGCAAACAGTGCTGGTAAAGGAGAACGCCCCCGGCTTGCTCGAGCAAACCCTTCAAAAGCCTTCCTGGAATCCAGCCCCCATCATGCTCAGTGGCAATACCGACTGCTACCAGCCGGCCGAGCAGCAGTTTCAAATAACCCGACAAATGCTGAAAGTGCTGCACCAATACCGCCAGCCCGTGGGTATTATCACTAAAAATGCGCTTATAAAACGCGATATCGATTTGCTTACGCCCATGGCGCGCCAGGGGCTGGTGCATGTGGCCCTCTCGGTAACTACCTTAGATGAAAAGCTGCGCAGCCGCCTGGAGCCTCGCACGGCCGCCATCCGCCAGCGGCTCAAGACCATCGAGCTACTGGCCCAAAATGGGGTGCCCGTCCAGGTAATGATCGCCCCGGTGATCCCGGGGCTCAACAGCCACGAGATCATGTCCATAGCCTCCGCGGTAAGGGCGGCGGGCGCCCGCGCCATCGATTACACCATGGTGCGCCTCAATGATTCCTTGGGTCCTCTTTTTATGGACTGGGTAGCCCACCACTATCCGGATAGACGGGAAAAAATCAAGCACGGCATCGAAGCTACCCACGGCGGGCAGCTCAACGACAGTCAATTTGGTCGCCGAATGAAAGGGGAAGGCCCGGAAGCCCTGGCTGTGAAACAAACCATTGCCTTAGCGCGGAAAAAATACTTTAGAGGAATCAGCATGCCCCCTTACAACCGGGACGCTTTTTTACGGGTGCCCAGAGGGCAGTTTCGTTTGTTTGAATGAGGGGCAGGCTCCCTAAGGCCGCATATTTTGCTGCATCATCTGTTCCAGCTTACGGCCACCGCCGCCCTGCATCATCTTCATCATCTT
>CAJXMS010000151.1 GCA_913056475.1 uncultured Bacteroidota bacterium | reverse complement strand
ATTTTAAAAGCTACGGCACCCTGGTGCTGGATGAGTTTGACCGGATGCTGGATATGGGCTTTGCCAAAGATGTGCAGCGCATTACCGACGCCATGACCCGCCGGGAACATACCCTCCTCTTTTCGGCTACCCTGGACCCCGCTCAGAAACCGCACATCAACCGCCTGCTCAACCGCCCCGTAGAGGTTAAAGTGAGCAGCGGCGCCGTGACCGCCGATCATGTAGACCAGGAAATCATCCGTCTCCAGGAAGGTGAAGATAAATTTGCCGCCTTTATGGACCTGATTAACCAGCCCGGATTTGAAAAGGTGCTGGTCTTTGCGGAAACAAAGCGCTGGGTCAGTAAGGTGCGCAAAAAACTGGACCAAAACGGCATGCGCGCCGAGGAGATCCACGGCAATAAAACCCAAAATTACCGCCAAAAGGCCCTCAAGAAGTTTAAATCGGGCCAGGTGCAGGTACTGGTGGCTACGGACGTGGCCGCCCGCGGACTCGACGTATCGGACGTGACCCACGTGATCAATTACCAGCTTCCCGGTAGTATGGACAGCTATATCCACCGCATAGGCCGTACCGGCCGGGCGGGCAAAACCGGGAAAGCTTACACCTTTGTGAACTAATCCGGGGTGGGGCTTGACCCCGGGCGCTGCTGTTCCGGGCACAGCCTCTTCCCTTTCCTCGTTCCGGCAAGGGTGGTGATGAACATACCCCCCGAAACCGGCCTTTATATGCTAAAACATCCCCCTAAACAAACCACTTTAAGACAATATGGGTAGATCGCAAGAAACCTTTGGTAAAAAAGAACGCGAAAAAAAGAAGCAAAAGAAAAAAGAACTGAAAGCCAAGCGCAAACAGGAGCGCCGCCAAATGGAAGGCGATAAAGGCGACAACATCACTTACCAAGATGTGTATGGCAATTTCCACGACACCCCACCCGAAAAGGCGGAAAAAGTGAAAGCCGAGAATGTAAACCTGGGCGCCGCCCCGCGCGAGGACATGGGCGACCTCGACCCTATTCGCAAGGGCGTGGTGACCTTCTTTAATCACGACAAGGGCTACGGCTTCATTCGCGATAAGGCCACCCAGGAAAGCATCTTCGTGCACGTGAAAAACCTGGAGGAAGAGATCAATGAAGACAATGCGGTGACCTTCGAAGTAGAGCAAGGCCCCAAAGGCCCCAGTGCTTATAACGTTAAAGTGACGCGGTAATCATCCCTAAGCCGGCTGGGATCCGCCTCTCTACCTGTCTCCTTCTGGAGGCCTCATCGACCCGTAGGCTTTGTCCCAGATTTTGGGCTTAGAAGGGCTTATTGAAAAAGGTCTACGTAGGCCTGGAACAAGTACTGCTTTCGCCTTTTGGCGCCGGTTATTTCCCGCAAAATGCCCAGCTGCTCCAGCTTTTTAAGTAGCGTATAACTGCTGGGCGGGGAAAGCTCCGTTACCCTAGCCACTCGCTGCGCATCGATCAGGGGCTGCTTATAGAGATAATTGACTACCTCCCTGGCCCCCTGCGTGCGAGCACCCAGGCTTTGGAGTTTTTCATCGGTATCCTTTTGTAGTTTTAGAATGCTATCCAGGGTATGGCAACTATCCTTGGCCGTTTCGATCACCCCCACCAAAAAGAACTTCAGCCACTGCCTCAGGTTGTTATCGGTTCTTACGCCCATTAGATTTTCATAATACAGGCGCCGGTTCCGTTCAAAAAAATCAGACAGGTATAGCACGGGCTTTTTAAGGATTTCTTTTTCTACCAGGTACAGCGTTATCAAGAGCCGCCCCACACGGCCGTTTCCGTCCAGAAATGGATGAATGGTCTCAAACTGGTAATGAAGGATGGCTATTTTAATCAGATCGGGAAGCTTTAAATCCTCATTGTGGGCAAATTTTTCCAGATCGCTCATGAGACGTGGCACTTCATCATGAGGAGGGGGAATAAAAGTGGCATCCGAAGGAGAGGTCCCTCCTATCCAATTTTGACTCCTGCGGAAGGCACCGGGCGTTTTGTACTTCCCCCTTACGTCCTGCAGGAGTATTTCATGGGTTTGGCGTATCAAGCGAGACGATAAAGGCAATTTCCGCAATGAATCGATAGCCGCATTCAGGGCTTTGGTGTAGTTGTTTACCTCATCCCAATCGTTCCTGCGCTCCACCACCAGCTCCTCCCGTTCCTGTAGCACCTCCTCTATGTTGGTTTTGGTTCCTTCTATCTTGCTGGAATGATTGGCCTCCTTCAGCACGTGCATGGAAATAAAGAGGTCTATATTGGGAATGTACTCCGAATACATGTCTAATCGGCCCAAATGCCGGTCTGCCCGGCTAAGCAGTTCGATGATCTCCATATCGTCAAGGCACCAAATTCTATTGATTTCTTCGGGTAGGAAGCTCCGGTAGCTGCCCTGGCTTACGTAACGTCCGGCTTTAAAATTCTGCATTCCAACTTTTAAACAAAGGTAGTCTTATTTAAATTTCCGGGCGAAATTTTAAATAGCAACATGCCTTATTTAAGTTTTAAGCCAAAAATTTAAATAAGGGCGCGGCTTATTTAAATCTGCTTTAAAAAATAAAGGGAGGCCTTAAGCCAGCTCCCGCCAGAACGGATCGGGCCAGTCGGCCAGCGGATCGCCTTTCTCGCGCGGACGAAGCTGTTCGTTCACGGCCTCCAGCTCCGCCGGGTTCGCTTTTTCCTGAATGGCCTGGAAGAGCTCTCTCTCCTCAAAGCGGATATGCGCTACCAGCTCCCCTTCGATAGCCGCAGCCACCGAAGCAAAATCCCGCTCATCAGCCGCATAAAATAGGCTTTCCAAACGGCGATGTTCTGCCACGGCCCGCTGCACCAGGGAATGTTCCGAGCCCAACAAAGGAAAAAGGAGCCGCTCTTCCTCTTCAAAATGGCCCGCCAAAGCCTCGTCGTAAAAAGCCCGTGCATAGCGCATCATGCGGTCCGGGGCCACCTCCCGCCTCTGTCCCTGGCGGATTTTCCAGCTAAGCAGCAAGCCGTGATGATGGTCCCGGCTCAAGGGTTGTAGGGCGGCATGTCTTCGGAGGGGAGCGGGTTCTTTTTGCGCCATGGCAAGATTTTGAAAGTGGTTAAGTGCCGGTATAGCGTACTTTCCACACCCGGCCTTCGCGGGAGTCTACTATAAGAAGATGCCCCCTCTTATCCACGGCCAGGCCACAAGGCCGGTACTCCGCCTCGCCGGGGGAGCTGGGGGAATTGCTTTCCCCGGCAAACTCGGTGGCAAAGTCGTCAAAACCGCCCAGTGGTTTTTCGCCGGAAAAAGGCACAAAAACCACTTTGTACCCCTGCTGGGGAAAAGGGGCTCGATTCCAGCTTCCGTGAAAAGCGACGAAGGCACCGCCTTTGTAGCGCACGGGAAATTGATCCCCGTGATAAAAAGTAAGTCCGTTGGGCGCCCAGTGCCCCGGAAAGCCCACCAGGGGACGCTCCTTTGGGGCGCAGCGGCCTATGCTATCGCCATTACCGCCGTACTCTGGATTGAGCAGTTTCTTGTTTTTACGCCAGTCATAATAGCAATAGGGCCAGCCAAAGTCATCTGCCGAATCCACCTTCAGGAATTCCTCCGCCGGCAGCTCGGCACTTTCCCGCTCGGAGAAGTGCTCCGGCCAGTGGGCGTGGAGCTGATCCCGGCCGTGCTGCATGGCATAAAGCTGCTCGTGTACCGTATCGTAGTGCAAACCTACGCTGTGGCGTATCCCCGTTGCGTAGCGCTGCCCATCGGCAAAGCTTTGCCCCGGCGTCTCCGCATCAAAACGCCAGATCCCGCCGTGCCGCTCTAGCAGGGGGCAGGGGTCCTGGCCGGGTACTCCTTTTTGCCTATCGGGGTCCTGGCAAGCGTTGGAAGGCGCCCCGATGGTCATATACAGCTGGCCCTGCTGGTCAAAAGCCAGCGGTTTAGCGGCGTGCTGATCTTGTGGATCCACGGTTAACATCAGTTCGGGAGCTCCGCGGGGCACCAGTTCCGCACCTTCAAACCGCTGCCGGTACACCTGGCTATTGGTACTGTAGTAGAGATAATCCTTATAAATACGCACGCCGGTACCCCCTTCACGGGGACCAAAATATTTCTTTTGATCCGCTTTTCCATCGCCATCCGTATCGCGCAGGGCCACCAGACTTTTGCCATTTTGCGGTTCTCCCAGACGCACATATACATCGCCATTTCTTTTCACTGCCAGGTGGCGTCCCATGCCCAATTCATCGGCAAAAACCGTCGCCTCAAAACCCTCGGGCAGGGCGATGCTGCCGTAAGTCTCCATTGGAGAACCCTCGTCAGCTTTTTGAGCATTTTGGCAACTTAACAGGGTACCTAGGGCAAGCATCATTCCTATCGGTGCACGCATATCCATCTTTCCTTTATTCACTACTCAAAAGTAAGGCATTTCTCCCGCCTGGTTTACCCGGCCTGCCGGCCAAATGTGCCCTACCGTCTGGGATGCGCTCGGCCCGGGGCAAGTTGGTCGCACCGGGCAGCGGTTTCCACGGCGGCGCAGGACCTTGGGGAGCTTACCAGGTTCCCATAAAAAAAGGCCCCGGGGGAAATCCCCCGGGGCCTTTTGGAAAGCTTAGGAACTATGCTAGGCTTATTGCTTCACTACTTTAAGGACGCGATGTCTACCGGAAATGCTCAAGCGCAGGAAATATTCCGCCTGCGGCAGGTCGCCGAGGTCTACCCTTATTACCCTGTTTTCATCGTACCGGTGAATAGCCACCGTCCGGCCCCGACCGTCTACCACAGTCACTTTGATCGGACCCACCGTTCGGCCCAACTCAATTTTCACAAAGCGCTTAGTCGGATTGGGGTGGTAATCCAGCTGGCGGAGCGCCCTTTCCAGCCGGCCTATTTCATCTATGGCGTAGCAACCGGAAGTATCGGTACAGCCATCCACCTGGATAGCTACCGCGTAGAGCCCATTACTATCCGGCGCAAAGGTGCTCTGGGTGGCCCCCGCTATCGCCTGGCCCGTTATGCAGTTGATCCACTGATAGCCATCGGCATTGGGCTCTCTGGCATTTAAGGCCGTGTCGCCTATTACGGTAACCCCGGTATCGATTTGCGTGTAGGAGAGCAAGGTGCTCTTGATGGTATCGCAACTCGCGGCATTAAAGATGGTATCGGTATACAAGCCCGCTGTAAAGCGCCACTGACCATCCAGGAAAGCACTGTCCCCAGGACATAATTCAAGGCTATCCGTGCCACTAATGAATTGCTGAACGCTTAGGGTAGTGGTGCGGATGCTATCACAGCCAAATCGATTATTGAAAGTATCCACGTAGGTACCGGCGGCTGTCTGCCAACCGCCACCCACAAAGGCGCTGTCCCCTTGGCATATAACCCGGGAAATACCCACCGTATCAATAGGATTTATGCTTAGCTGAGTGGTCACTACGCTATCGCAGCCGTTGGCCGCCGTGAGCGTATCGTAGTAGGTACCACCACTGGTCTGGTAACTACCGCCCAGCAGGATGCTGTCGCCCGCACAAATACTGGCCGTCTGACTGCTGCTCGCATTCGGTAGCACGCTCAGGTTGGTCGTAACCACACTGTCGCAACCGTTAGCCGCGGTCAGGGTATCGTAGTAAGTACCACCACTGGTCTGGTACACACCACCCAGCAGAATGCTATCGCCGGCACAGATGCTGGCGCTTTGCGTGCTGCTGGCGGTAGGCAGTACACTCAGATTGGTCGTAATCACACTGTCGCAACCGTTAGCCGCGGTCAGGGTATCGTAGTAAGTACCACCACTGGTCTGGTAGCTGCCACCCAGCAGAATGCTATCGCCGGCACAGATGCTGGCGCTTTGCGTGCTGCTGGCGGTAGGCAGTACACTCAGATT
>CAJXMS010000150.1 GCA_913056475.1 uncultured Bacteroidota bacterium | reverse complement strand
GGTGATCCGGGACGACCGCCAGGACCTGGTGTACAAAACCCGCCGCGAGAAGTACCAGGCCATCATCGAAGAGGTGAGCCGCCTGGTAGAAGCCGGGCAGCCCGTGCTGGTGGGAACCACCTCCGTGGAAGTGTCGGAGGTGCTCAGCCGGGCCCTCAAGCTGCGGAAGATCAAGCACAACGTGCTTAACGCCAAAATGCACCAAAAAGAGAGCGAAATTGTGGCCGAAGCCGGCCAGCCCGGCCGCGTCACCATCGCCACCAACATGGCCGGCCGGGGTACCGACATTAAGCTGCACCCCGATAGCAAAGAGGCCGGCGGCCTGGCCATCGTAGGCTCCGCCCGCCACGACAGCCGCCGGGTAGACCGCCAGCTCCGCGGACGGGCCGGCCGTCAGGGCGACCCCGGTAGCTCCCAGTTTTTCGTGTCGCTGGAAGACGACCTCATGCGCCTCTTTAATTCCGAGCGCGTGGCCAAGATCATGGACCGCATGGGCCTGGAAGAAGGGGAAGTGATCCAACACAGCATGGTGACCAAAAGCATCGAAAGGGCCCAGAAAAAGATCGAGGAAAACAACTTTGGCATCCGGAAGCGCCTCCTGGAGTACGACGACGTGATGAACGCCCAGCGGGAGGTGATCTACAAACGCCGCCGCCATGCCCTCCACGGAGAACGCATGCAGGTAGACATCGCCAATATGTTTTACGACACCATCGAAGCTGCCGTGGAAAATTACCAGCCCGTGCGCGATTACGAAGGCTTTAGCCTGGAAATGCTGCGCGTCTTTAGCCTCGATAAGCCGGTAGACGCCCAGGCCTTCGAAAAAACCAACGCCGAAGAGCTTACCGCCCAGCTCCACGAGCAAGTGCTCAAGGCCTACACCCGCAAAAACGAAAACATAGCCCGGGCCGCCCTGCCGGTGATCCGCAATGTGTACGAAAACCAGAGCGATCAATACGAAAACATCGTAGTGCCCTTTACGGACGGCCAAAAAGGCATCCAGGTAGTTACCAACCTGCAGGAAGCCGTAGAAAGTGAAGGCCGTAAGCTGATCCGCGATTTTGAAAAGGCCATTACCCTGGCCATGATCGACGATGCCTGGAAAGAACACCTGCGCGATATGGACGACCTCCGCCAGAACGTTTCCACCGCCCAGTACGAGCAGAAAGACCCCTTGCTGATCTACAAATTTGAAGCTTTCGAGCTCTTCAAGAGCATGGTAAACCGGGCCAACCGCAACATTGCTTCCTTCCTCTTCAAAGGAGAACTGCCCACCCAGGACCCCAGCCAGGTGCAGCAGCAACGCGACACCCCCCGCCAGCGAGAAAATCTCCAAACCTCTCACCCCCAGCTAGCGGCCAGTGGCCCCGGCGGCGACAATGCCGAAGCCGTAGCGCCCCCCAAGCCCAAACCCGCCGTAAGCAGCAAAAAATACGGCCGCAACGATAAGGTGGTGGTCCAAAACCTCACCTCCGGCGAGAAAAAAGAAATGAAGTACAAAAAGGCCCAGCCGCTGCTCGAAAACGAGGGCTGGACCATTGTGGAATAGAGGGCTTAGCGCAGCAGCAGTGGGCGCATTCCCAGGCTACGCCCACCCTGGCGCAGCTCCAGGCGGTACAGCCCGTTGGGTAGGCCTTGCCGGCCAAATGTGCGGTGGCCGGCGAGAAGTTTTCCTTTTTTAAGCAGCCATCATCACCGCCAGCGGTATATAACTTTTTCTTCAAATCTTAGGAATCTCCCGCCGGCTAATGTTTTCAAGCCGCCCTTTATTATACCGTAAAACTTTCTCCCTTAATTTTTTGGCCATGTCTTGCTTTTTTTTTGCTTTACCGGGATTTTCGTGTTAAGGCCTTATCGAAATGAGCCAAGTCCCCCGGCTATTGTGGGGGATATTTTCAACAAATATTACTAGGAAACCCTTTAACCCGCTGTTTTTAATCCTAAGCAGCTTGCTCTTCCTATGCGCCTGCAGCAAAGATCAGGAGCCCACCGCCTCCACCCCTCCGCAAACGCAGACAACCCTTAAGGCCAAAACGAGTCTAGCAGATAGCCTAGTGGAGATTTATATGCCCAATACCAATGAACCATATGCGTATATGCGCAACCGTCTTATTAGTTTGTTTGACGCTCCCACTTCATCTAGCAATAGGGTTCCTCTGGACGAGGCCATTTGGTTGATGGAAGGGGGGCTCAATGAATTGCTCATTGATGAGGCTTATGCCTTTACCGATAGTGCCAACACGGTAGAAATCAAAACCACAGACTGGGTCCCTGCCAGTGGCGATAGCATCACGCCTTCTACCCTTGAAAACCTCTTCCGGAACCACTTTGAAGAAGCCAAGGGCTATTTGGCTTCCCATCCAGCTTATGAAGCCCTCCTGGTAGATGTTGGCCTGCGGGGCCGCCGCTATGATGGCGAGGTTCGTATCAGCATAACCTCTTATTTAGGCCTTCATCCCCTGCCTTATGACAGTCCTTACGACGCCCCCACTGTGCCTCCGGCGCAGGATGATAAATATGTTGGCGTTAAAGGGTTTTGCTCCGGTGGGATGGCGAATACTTCGGCATGGTGGGATGTGACTAAACAAGTACGTGCTGTTTTACCGCAAGTCATAGGGCCTATATTTCCCGGCAACAGCTCCAGGCATAATGTATATACGGTTTGGGCAAATCATTATCAGATGAATGCTATTCAAATGAATGGAGAATACCTACCGAATCATGACAATCCACTTTTTGCCGTCCATGACAACTTCTTCAGCCCCTATGTATGCGTCACAGCTTCGCAACAAGATGCCTACGCCCAAGAAATAGCAAATCAACATTCAAACTTTGTTAATAAAAGGTATATTTGGAACGGGGTTATGTCTCTTACGGTCACTAAAAGTGATAATCCGACCAATTGGGGATATAATGCAGAAGCCGTAAAAGTCTACCGACCTTCCGGCGGCGACCCCGTACTAACTGCCGGAGACCTGTATCTATAAATTTTCACTTGTGATCATGGCCGTGAAAAGTGCTAAATGCATACTAGCCATCGCCCTCATGGGGGCAATGGCTTTTTCTCCGCTGCGGGGGCAATCGCTGCAGCGTTACCTACAGAATCATCAGTTCACCCACATCGAGGCGATTGAGTACTCAGACAGCAGCCTTTTTGTTCTCACCTTGCAGGGGTCTTCCTCTTCCTATTACAGCCAGGAATCTATTCTTTATAAATTAGGACCCTCTCTTAAAACGAAGGATAGTTTACGTATTACCTCGCTCCT
Organism: uncultured Bacteroidota bacterium; assembly: GCA_913056475.1. Taxonomy (GTDB): domain Bacteria; phylum Bacteroidota; class Bacteroidia; order Flavobacteriales; family Schleiferiaceae; genus CAJXMS01. Next base: position 2,617 of record CAJXMS010000150.1, on the reverse strand, counting down.
ACCAAACCTGGACTCCAATTATTATTTCAGTATACAAGATATGGCGGTTGATTCATTGGGCTCCCTCTACTTACTAGCCTCTATAGGTGAACCCAGTTCTGACCAATGTCCCAGGGCTAATAAAAGGAGCGCTATCCTAAAAGTAAGCCCAGATCTCGATCACCAAAAGACCTTGCACTTAAACCTTCCAGATTCCTCATTTGAGAGTTTTGGATTAGCCTTAACGCAAAACGAAGTTTTCGCTTATGGCGTTTTCGATGAATGCCTACAAGGAAACTTACGATTTGCAGGTTTTATTGCTCAAACTGATTTTCCTTTAAACTCCCCTCAGCTTCATTTTTATTATGCGGATAGTATTAACCTCCCGGTAAGACCAACCATAAGGTGGGGGTTACCGTATGATAATGGACAGTTATTGAATTTTGTTTATTATAATCAGTTTATCGAAAAACTAAACCAAAGCATGCGTCATTCAGGATCCTGTCTTATTACTGATTCCACTAAGTTTTCTGGTATTAATTATACCGACTACCGGTTGATTAAACTTGACTCTGGCCGCTTTGGCATGTTTGGTGTTACCCGAAATGATTATTCCTATGATTTGTTTCATCACTATAATGTTGGCTTCAGCCAGGTAAATCCTGCCCAGTGCCAAGCTTCTATTGACACCTTCCCGTTTTTGGGTGAGGTTTCTTTCAATAACTCCCCAAGCCACGTACTCCTTAATGACTGCTTTACCACCCGCAGCGACGACAGCCTGCTCTTTGCCGTAACGGCAAAATCGGATCCCTTCATCACGTCAGACTCCGCTGCCATCTATTTCTATAATTACAACTTTGAGCAAATGCGCCTAAACTGGAGGAAAAAAATGGAAAACCCCTACTTTGTGTGGCCCGATGTGGCGCTGGAAGAGCTCCCCGATGGACGCTACGCAGTGGGGCTCTCCGAATTCAACCCAGACCGCTACCCCCAGTACACCCGCTCTCTGGCAGGCCGGCTTATGATCATCGATGCCGAGGGGCGAGCCCTGGATTTGCCCAGCCAGGATCTTCCTGTAAGAGGAAACTGGAGCCTTTTTCCCAACCCGGCCACGCACACGGTAAAAGTGCAAGGCTTGCCTCCCAGATCTCAAACGTTCCGTTTTAGCCTCTACAATACCCAGGGGCAAAAAGTCCACCAGGGCCATTTCTCCACCGATGACCCCATCATCCCATTACCCCTGCGGCCAGGCCTCTATTACCTCCAGTTAAATTCTGATAAAAGCTGGATGGGCAGCCGGGCTTTGCGGGTGCGAGAAACCGTGGCACGATAGGAAGGACGTCTTTCTCCCCCGCCTGGAAACTTTCCCTAAGCACGCAACAAAGAAGGACAACGATAGGCTTGGGATTTCGCTCGCCAAAGGCTAGCCTAAAAGTGATACCCCCCTCTCCCCCACACATGCTAAATTTGTAGCATGCCCAGCGACAAAATCCGCAACCTCCTCAAAAGCCTCCCCCACAAGCCCGGCGTATACCAGCACCTGGATGCGGACGGCCGCGTACTCTACGTAGGCAAGGCCAAAGACCTCCAAAAGCGCGTGAGCTCTTACTACACCAAAAGCCACGAAAGCACCCGCATCCACGTGATGACCCGCAAGGTGGCCCATGTCAGAACCATCGTCACCGAGTCCGGATGCGATGCGCTGCTGCTTGCTACGGGAAAGGTTTGGGGCAATGCGTCCTGCCGGAAAGTCCCATCTACTGGATGGCTTTTTTCTACTGGATGGTTGCTAGGCCTTATTGGGAAGGAGCGTATTGGCTAAAAAAATTTTGAAAATCGGAGGGATCGCTATTATATTTGGTGCTGTCTCATTTTTTGCCTTTAGTGACTAAATAAAGGCCTGAGGAGGACCCTTACGCACCCTTATTGTAGCATCTAATAAAAATGCCCTGAAGCCCATTCTCTCTCTTCTTAGTCTCGTTCTCGCTACCCTAACCCCAACGCTTCATGCCCGGCCCTACAGCCAGGTCACCGATACCTACAGCGCTCGGGGCTGCGTCCATTATGAAATATCCGTATGGGACGACCAGGGCACCCCGGAGGATCCCTCCGATGACATAGAATTAGGTAGTAACGTAATTCGGGATTGTGACCGGAGCGAAGTAGATGGAAGTTCCGATGATGACAACAGCAAAATCACCACAGTTCACTTCCAAGACTCCTGCACCTTCTACCTGATAGAGATCGTCAATTATCAAGGGGTGAAATTGACAGAAGGTTCCGTTATAGTATGTGACAGCTGATAAGCTTGCTCCACCAAATAGGCACTTTCGCTGCCTTCCTCCTTCTTTAAGCCTGGCGCTCCTTACTAATGCGCCGGGCTTTTTTTCGCGTTTCTTATTGACATCCGGGTCCATCTACCCCTGCTTCCCAATATCGCTTTAACGGCTTCAGATCAGTCTTCAACCAGCAGAAGTTGGCTTTTACAGCTCCTATTGCTCGAGTGGTTCGGGGCCATAAACTTAAATCATTCCCTTTGGCCCCTCATTCCCCGTGAGACGCTATCCTTTCGGCCAGCACCTCCTTTTTAAGCAGCCATCATCACCGCCAGCGGTATATAACTTTTTCTTCAAATCTT
>CAJXMS010000149.1 GCA_913056475.1 uncultured Bacteroidota bacterium | reverse complement strand
GTGTGGTTTCGCCTTTACCAATCCAAGACCGGAGGGAGCGGCGCTGGCGGCCTATTACGAGACCGACGATTACGTGAGCCACACCGAGTCCAAGGATTCGTTGGTGAATCGCCTGTACCTGGCCGTAAGGCAATGGGCGCTGGCCCAGAAAGAAAAACACATTGAAAAGTCGCTCGGCTTTCGCGGTAAGCTCTTAGACTTTGGAGCCGGAACCGGGGCCTTCCTCCAACATGCCGAGCAAAAGGGCTGGAAGGTATGGGGAACCGAGCCAGATCAAGGGGCACGTCAAATAGCTCATGAAAAAGGTCTGGATATCTGGGCGCCCGAGGACGAGCGCCTAAAAAACCATAGCTTTGATGTAATTACCTTATGGCATGTGCTGGAGCACTTGCCGGACCTTCAGAAAGACTTTGCCAGGCTGAGCGATATGCTTGCGACAAAAGGCTTACTCGTTATAGCCGTGCCCAATCATGAAAGCTGGGATGCGCGCCTCTATAAAGATGATTGGGCGGCCTGGGATGTTCCGCTGCACCTTTCCCACTTCCGGAAAAAAGACCTTGAAAAATTAGCCCAAGACCATGGCATGAAAGTGCTCAGTATAAAAAACATGCCCTTTGATGCCTTTTATGTGGCTATGCTAAGTGAGCAAATCCGGTCTGGGAAAGCCAGGCTTCCCTTGGCCTTTGTAAAAGGCCTAATTAGCAACCTAAGTAGTCTGGGTAGGCCTAATATGAGCTCCCTTATCTACACGCTCCAACGCGACCCTTCCTAGTGAGACCTATCCCCAAGGCTTGAAAATTCTTAGGCTCCCGCACATATCGGAAAATAAGAAACTAAGGCGTCTCCCACCGGCTGAAGCTCCAACCGGTCCCGGCAACCTCTTTTAGAATAGATTATTTGTGGGGCACGCGTCCTTTTAGGCAGCTTTTTTGCGTAGAAATCGGCTAATGCGAAGACTGGCATCTAGCATGATGATTTTGGCGTTGCCATTGCGGCTTAGGTCGGACAGAGCCTCTTCTAGCACCTCATAAATAGCCCCCGTGTTATCGGGCCGCACAAAAGGGGCAAAACGGGACAGGTCAAAGTAAACTCGTTGAAACAAAGGGTGTTGGGGAATTTCTTGCTGCACGCCGCCCGTAAGCAGTTGCTGAAAGGTTTGCATAAAAAAGCTGAGGGCTTCTTTTTGGCGGTCCCGCTCCCATTGGCTAAAGGCCTCAACCGTGGGCAAAATTTTACCCACTTGGAGAGAATAGCAAGCGCGCATCCAGTCTTTGAAAAGCTCGGCATATTCCAGGTACCGCTCTGACTGGTTGGTTAAGCGTTCTGCCTCTAAAAGGCTGCCATTAGCCAGCAGGGCTGCCTGGGCAGCGGTGGGTTCTTCATGCCCCTGCTGAAGGAGGTGTTGCTTAAGGGCTTCCTTGCTTTGGCGAGGGATGTGTACCTTTTGACAGCGGCTGGTTATGGTTTGCAGTACGCTTTCTACCCGATCACTTATCAAAATAAAAACGGTTTTATTACCGGGTTCCTCCAGACTTTTGAGTAGTTTATTGGCGGCGTGGCCATGAAGTAATTCGGGGAGCCAAAGGATTACAAAATGATATCCGGCACCAAAGGATTTCAAATTAAGTTGCTCCACCAGGCGTAGACTGTCCTCGGTTCTGATCATGGCCTGCTTGTTTTCTGCGCCCAGGTGAGCCAACCAGTCGTTTAGGCTGAAATGAAGCCTTCGGCTAAGGAGTTCCTGCCACTCGCCTTGAAAAGCCGCGCAAGTAGGCTTGCTACTGACCCTTTTGGTGGTAGCCACCGGAAAGAGGTAGTGGATATCCGGGTAATTGAAATGGCTAAACTGTTTACAGGTCTTGCACTGCCCGCAGGAATCGGTTTCTCCGGGGTTTTCACAGGATAAGTACTGGGCATAAGCCAGGGCCAGGGGCAGTTGACTACTGCCTGGGCTGCCATGGAATAGCTGAGCATGCGCTATATTACCGCGCTGCGCGCTTTGGAGAAGTTTTTGTTTCGTCTCAGGGAGCCCGGGGATGTCCTGTAACAGCATGGAGGAATCATTTTTGGGTAGCTATCGCTATTTTCGCATCAAATTTACAACGAATGCAAGGCATAAACGGATTAGACTTTCAAGGAAAGCGGGTGCTTACGCGCGTAGATTTCAATGTACCTCAGCATAGCAACGGAGCCATAGCGGACGACTCCCGGATGCGGGCCCATTTAAAAACCCTCGAAGCCATCTTATCGCAAAACGGGCGTCCGGTGGTGATGGCGCACTTGGGGCGTCCGAAAGGCGAAAAAAACCCCAAATTTACCCTGGCTCCTGTGGCAGAGCACTTGGGGAAACTTTTGAAAACAAAAGTCCATTTTGCCAAAGATTGTGTGGGAGAGGACGTTGTGGCTCAGAGTAAGGCATTAGCGCCGGGAGAGGTCCTACTGCTGGAAAATGTGCGTTTTTACGCCGAAGAAACGGCTGGCCAGGAAGCCTTTGCCGAAAAGCTGGCAGAAGCGGGGGATATTTACGTAAACGATGCTTTTGGCGCTGCTCATCGTGCCCACGCTTCTACGGCGGTAATAGCGCAATATTTTAAAAACGCCCGTTATCTGGGCCTGGTCATGGAGGCGGAGATCCAAAATGTGAATAAAATACTGCAGGGCGGATTTAAACCCGTTTGTGCGGTGGTAGGGGGAGCTAAGGTCTCCAGTAAGATTGGCGTGCTGAAAAACCTGTTGCCTAAGGTAAATGACTTAATCATAGGAGGGGGCATGGCTTTTACCTTCCTCAAGGCTCAGGGCGCCTCGGTAGGAGATTCCTTAGTGGAAGAGGATTATCTGGAAACGGCCCTTCAGTTGCAAAAAGCAGCTGAACAAGCCGGCGTGGGCCTGCATCTGCCGGCGGATGTGGTGGCGGCAGACCGGTTTGCCAATGACGCACAGACGAAAATAGTGTCTGCTCAAGAAGTACCGGCTGGGTGGATGGGCTTAGATGCGGGCCCGGAGGCTAGAAAAGCCGCAGCGGCGGTAATTCGCGCTTCCAAAGCGATCCTTTGGAATGGTCCCTTAGGGGTTTTTGAAATGCCCGCTTTTGCTAAAGGCACTGAGTTCTTGGCTACAGAAATAGCCCAGGCTACCCGGGAGGGGAGTTTTTCTCTGGTAGGAGGGGGCGATTCCGTGGCGGCGGTAAAATCCCTGGGTAAAGCAGAAGAAATGAGCTATGTATCTACTGGTGGCGGTGCCATGTTAGAATTCCTAGAGGGGAAATCACTACCCGGGATAAGCGCTATTGAGGGGGAGCTATAGAGTCGTTCTTGGGTATATAACCTGTGGCCTGGTCTATGTACTCAGACAAGCCTTCTGACATCACCGCCATTTCCTGGTACACCTGACTCTCATCCAGCGTACTTTGCTGAAAAAGGGGGCTGTCCCGCTGCATACTGTTTACGAAGTATACGATCACCAGCACGACTACTAACCACTTTGCCAATCCCAAGACGCCTCCCAAAAGGTGGTTGACCACGCCCAGGGCAATGGCATCCATTAATTTGGTGAGGAGTTTGCTTAACTGGTTGACTACCAATGCCACAAAAATAAAAACAAGTAAGAATGAAGCTACGCGCATTTCAATACCTTCGCGGTCGGTGAGGATTATCAGCTGTTGATACACGTCTTCGGAAAGGAAAAAGGCCAATAATAGCCCCCCCACTAAGCCCACCAAAGAGGCTATTTCCGCTATAAGGCCTCGAAACAAGCCTCTGATGAGCCCAATAAGCAGAGGGATAATGAGGATAATATCGAGGACGGTGAAATTCATAACTTATTAATGGCTGTAAAATTAAGGCCCTTTATCTATACTTTTAGCCTATATGCTGGACCAAAAGAATAGGGAACAATGGCGTAAGGTAGAACAATTTATAGCCGAAAAGTTCCTGGACGGGGAAATCCCCGATGTTGACGCCGTTTTGTTTTTAATTGGGGTGCGTGAACTAGGTGTTCCCTACCGTAATTTTAAGAAAGATGAAAAAATTGACATTCTGCATATAGCTATTTGTCGGGTCCTTATGCCTTATGGGTATTATGAGCTTACTGGTTTGGACGAGGACGGCTGGCCCCATTACCGCTTAAAAGAAAAACTCCCCGCTTTAAAAGCCGGGGAGCAAAGTGTCCTTATTAAGGAAGCCATTATTCGCTACTTCGAGGAGGAAGGCGTGCTTAGCTAGAGATAACAGCCTACCACATTGCCATCATAAGGCCGGAGGAAAACGGTGGTTTTCGCAATTTGATTGGCCTTTAAACGTATCTCGCCACAGCCTATCCAGCTGTAATTGGGCGCTTTGCCGCGCAGCGCGCGTACCACCAAAATGGCATTGTTGTCATGCTCGAAGTGAATGCGGCCGTTTTGATCAGTAAATCCTTCAAAACGGAGCTCGCTATCGCTTACCGGGGCGAACACTTCCACCTTGACATTGGCCAAAGGAAGCGAATCCGCTCTATTTTTAACCGTGATGGTGAAGGGATAATCCGGGTTGAGGTCCACGGGATCACAGCTTACTGATCCCAAGTAAGTTAAAAAACCAAAAGCCAGCGCTATTATAGCGCCAAAATAGTTTTTAGGGGTTTTCATTGCAGCCGGTGTTATCGTTATTAGAAGGAATCATATTCATGCGCTTAATATTGTCACCTCGCCTCAATTCTACAAAGCTACACCGCTTATAGGGTGCTTTGCCAGCTCGTACATCCAGCACCACAGGGCTATCGAATTTGAGCTCTATTTCGCCTTGCTCATTGGTGAACCGATACTCATCTATTTTACTGTTTTCTAATGGAACCCATACACGAACAAGGGCGTTTTGGACGCGAATACTATCCTGGACGGTAACTACCACGGTGAGCCGGTACTCATCTTCTCCTTCTTGTTCGCAGCTAGTGCCGCTCCATAAGAGCAACAGCGCTATAATGGCCGAGAACATTTTTTTCATAGCGGCAGCTTTATTTGTCATCTTTGCCTTTTCGCAAATATAGCAATTAACGCAGAGCACCCTGATTGTCTTATCTATGAAGACGAAAATTGAAGCGCTTAACCAGGAAATTGACCAATTTCCCCGTGATCAAAAAGACCCGGCCGAGGCCTTTAGGCTACGCTTTTTGGCAAGAAAAGGAGCCCTCACGGCTCTCTTCGATGAATTTAAAAGCCTAAGCCCCAAAGAAAAGAAGGAATGGGGTAAACCGCTTAACCAACTCAAACAGCACGCCCAGGCCAAGTGGCAAAGTCTAAAAGAGGAGGGGTCCACCAGCGGCACGGGCGGAGAAGCCGTGGTCGACGTAACGCGGCCCGCCCAGCAAAGCCTTCCGGGCGCCAGGCATCCGGTATCTTTAGTGCTCAAGGAAATGACTGACATTTTTCATCGCATCGGTTTTACCGTCTCGGAGGGACCGGAAATAGAGGATGACTGGCACAATTTCTCTGCGCTTAATTTCCCCCCGGAACACCCAGCGCGGGATATGCAGGATACGTTCTTTGTGAATCAGGATCCGGACTGGGCCTTGCGAACGCATACTTCTAGTGTTCAGGTAAGGGTGATGGAGAACCAAAAACCGCCCATTAGAACCATTTCGCCCGGGCGGGTCTTTAGAAATGAAGCCATATCTGCCCGCTCACACTGTTTCTTCCACCAAGTGGAGGGTTTATACCTGGACCGGGACGTAAGCTTCGCAGACCTCAAGCAAACGCTTCATTTTTTTGCCGAAGCCTTTTTTGGTCCCCAAACGCAGATCCGCCTACGGCCTTCTTACTTTCCTTTTACCGAGCCCAGTGCCGAAATGGATGTGTATTGGGGATTAGAAACGGAAAGAGATTACCGAATGACGAAAGGAACCGGCTGGCTGGAA
>CAJXMS010000148.1 GCA_913056475.1 uncultured Bacteroidota bacterium | reverse complement strand
TTCGTTATAAACGACCTGATGATCCTGATGAAGATCACTACCGCTGGGCAGTAATACCATATCCGGCCGCAGTTGACTGCGCAGTTTCACCAGCTCTTCCAAAACTTCCTGGCGGTGATAAGATAGTTTACGCACCTCATAGTCATAGATAAAAAACTGATCCTCCCCTATGCCAAAACTCTTCATGGCATCTTTAAATTCATTGCGAAGGAGGTCTGGATCGCTACCTTCGGGCAGGCTGGCCCGGGCGGTGCTAAAGGCCGCCACGTAAATTTTCACATCGTTTTCCAGCATACGGGCCATGGTGCCCCCACAGCCCAGTTCGGCATCGTCGGTATGCGGTGCCAGTAAGAGTACGGTTTTCGGTCCGGTCATAATTTAGGATTGCGCGTTTAAGAGGGTTTCTATAATGGTTTTACTGGCGGGTACCTCATGGTAAAGCGACTGGGGAAAGGCGGGAGGCTGCTGCTCAAAATGGGCCAGCCCCTTCATGACCCGCTCTTCTTCCAGGTCAGTAAGCTGATTCACGCCGGCTTCTATCAGTTCCGTCCATTCTGTTTCCGCGCGCAAGGTAAGGCAGGGGGTTTTGAGGTAGTAAGCTTCCTTTTGGAGCCCGCCGCTATCGGTAAGCAAGGCCTGCGCCCCTTTTAAGAGGTGGGTCATTTCCACGTAGCCCAGAGGATCTATGGGAACCAGGTTTTCCGGAAAATGCCGGGCCTTCATGGCTTTTCGGGTACCCGGATGCAGGGGAAATATTATGGTGTAATGCTGGGCCAGGCGATGCAGCAGGGCCGAGCACTGATTGAGCCGCTGTTCGGTGAGGTTCTCCCGCCGGTGAAGGGTAAAGAGCAAATACGATCCGGGCACCTGTCCCATTTCCGAAGGCCATTGGGGTGAGGCCTGCAAAGCCAGCTGTTGGCTTTCGTACATCAGGTCGCCGCAGTATACTACCGGGGCGGGATTGGCCTCCACTTTGAGGGTTTCGCTCCCCTTGTGGCTGGAAGTAAAAAGAAGATCGGCCGCGGCATCACTGGTTATGCGGTTAAATTCTTCCGGCATGCTCTTACGATAGCTGCGAAGGCCCGCTTCTATGTGAGCCGTCTTGATGCCCATCAGCTTCGCCACCAGGGCCCCCGCCAGGGTGGTATTGGTATCTCCGTAAAGCAGCACCCAGTCCGGCTCCTCCAGATGGAACAGAGAGCTCAGCTGGGTCATCATCTGGTGTACTTTGCCCAGGGCGGTTTGGGCTTGAAGCTCAAAGTGAAAGTGGGGCTTAGGGATGCCCAGCTGCTGAAAAAAAACCTCGCTTAAGAGGACATCCGTGTGCTGGCCGGTATGGCACACGGCGTGGGTGAGTTGTGGATAAGCCTCCATTGCTTTGCAGAGGGGAGCCAGCTTTATGATTTGCGGGCGGGTGCCCACTACCGATAGGACTTTCATTGCGAAACCTTGCTACGGCGCCGATACATAAGCACGGCGGTAACCACCAGCCCCAGGAGGAGTACGTGGGCCAGAATACCGATCATGCGGGCCGTTTGGAAATCTTTCTCAAAAGTCATGGTAATGGTATGCGCTCCTGCCGGGATCACCGCTCCCCGCATCAAGTAATTGGTGCGAATAAGAGGCGTTTCTTCGCCATCCACTTGGAGCTTCCAGCCTTCAGGGAAATATATTTCCGAAAAGACCACTAAGCCATCTTGGGGGCTTTTACTTTGATACACAAGTTTCTCGGGATCATAGGAGCTTAAGCTGATCTGGCCGCTCGGCGCGAAGGGCACATTTGGCCCGCTGGCCAAACGCGCCCGCATGGGCTCCCGGACCACCGCCTTTTCGCGAAGGTTAACCTGGCCCAGGGCCTGGATCTCCGCGTCGGCGTCTGGTACACTCTCCAGGCCGGAGACAAACCAGGCATTGCCGTGCCGCCGGGGGTTTTCAAGCGGGCGCCCGTTTTTGTTAACGATAAGGTATTTGGTGTTCAGGGCATTGAGCAGGGGCGTTTGGCTGAAAAGCTGCTGCGGCTGCGGTTTTCCGTTTTGGAGGCCCTGCATGAGGGTTTGAAGCTCGCCTTGCAGGTAAAAATCGATGAGCTCCTGGTACTTTTTGAGTTTGATGCCACTGTAGCCTCCAATGGATTTGTGGAAAAAAGAGGTCGTGGCATCATTAAAGGGCGAAACAGTAAGGTTTAGCACCCGGAAGTAAGGGTCATCATCACGGAGAATAGCCTGGTCGGCCGGGGTTTTTTGGGGCTTTTGGGCGGTAGTTTCCTCTACAAAGTTATCGGTGCCCAGATAACGGCGGTCTACCATCCAGAGGTCTCCTACCATGAGGATGCTCAGGCTGATGGCCAGCCAGCGCCCGGAGAGAATGCGGCGCTGCCAAACGAAAAACAGGCCCAGGCCCAGGAGGAGAACAAAAAGCGAGCGCGCGGCATCAGCCTGGAAAACCACTTCCCGGGCTTTTTCCAGCTGGGCCATAAAGCTATTGGCCTGGGCGGTGGAAAATCCGGCCTTGCTAAGACGGCTCGGCAGCTGACTGGCTTCCTGGTTACTCAGAAAGGAGTTTACCATATCCGGTGCTACGTAGGAAAGGCCGCAAAAGGCCACCAGTACGCCGGCTACTACGTAAAAGAGCTTTTGAAAATTGAGGCTGCCCATCCCGCTGGCTTGCTGCAGGGCTTCTGGTTTTTCCAGAAGACGCTGGAGAGTGAGGGCACTGATGAAAGGAAACAGGAAGGAAGGAATCACCATGATGGAGGATACCGCCCGGAATTTATCGTACAGGGGTACGTAATCTATAAAGAAGTTCGTAAGCGCCTCGAAGTTTTTCCCCCAACTGAGCATGGTCATCAAAACAAGGGCAATCAGATAGGGAATACGGTAGCCGGGCCGCAAAAAGAAAAAGCCAAAGAGGCCCAAGAGCAACACAAAGGCTCCGATGTAGACGGGGCCGCTTACGAAAGGCTGATTGCCCCAATACTGGGACTGGCCTCCCACGGCTCTCTTGAAGCGGGGGTTGACCGCTTCCAGGGCTTTTTCCTGGGTGGCCAGTTGCTGTGATACCCCGCCCTTAAAATTGGGGATCAACCAGGAGAAGGTTTCTCCCACCCCGTAGCTCCAATCGGTAATGTAGCCTTTGTCCAGCCCGTCTTGGTCTTCCCCTTCACCGAGCAGCTCCGCGCTCAATTCCGAGGCCCCGCGGGTTGAAAACGCACTGTAGTGGAGGGTACGGCTTAGATAAGGATACTGGGTTGCTACCCCCAAAACGGCCGCCAGGAGCACCATTAAGCCTCGTTTCAAAAAGGGCTGAAACTGACCATGTCGGAGGGCTTTTTGCAACTCGTAGATGACCACCGCCAGCAACACAAAGAAAAAATAATAAGCCATTTGGGGGTGGCCGGCATTGATCTCCAGGGCGGTACCTACGCCCGTAACGGCCGCCCCTATCCAGGGCGATTTCCGTCGGAAGGCCCAAATGAAGCCGGCCAGGATCACCGGCAAATAAGCCATGGCATGAAATTTAGCCGCGTGCCCGGCCGCCAAAACAATGATAAAATAACTGGAAAGGGCGTAAGCCAGCGAAGCGCCGATCGCGATGCGCAAATCTATACGGGTGGCCATCATCAAAACGAAAAAGCCCAGGCTCATCAAAACAAAAAGTCCGTAGGGGCCGCCCAGTCCTTTCCGAAAGACCAGGGGTACGTAGCGGATAAAATTGCTGGGATTGATCACGGAAATGCCATAATTGGGCATCCCTGAAAACATGGCGTTGGTCCAATAAATAGACCGCCCCATTTCCCGGTACTTAATGATTTCGCTGGCGGAGCCGCGAAACTGGGTAACATCCCCTTGCTCCAGCTCCTTGCCCTGGAGCGAAGGCAGGAAGTACAAGGCGCCGGCTACCAAAAAGATGCCAAAGGCAATAAAAAAAGACCGCCAGGTATTGCTCGGTATAATCTGCATAATGAGGGGAGCTATGGAGTGAACGGCGCCAAAGATAGAAAAATAGCGAGGGCAGGGCTTAGGCGTCTTCTCTCTAGCGCTCGCGCCGCTTGGCTTCTTCCCAGTAGCGGTCCATTTCGGCCAGGCTCATGTCACTAAGTGACTTTTCCTGGCGCCGGACCTCTCCTTCCAGGTAGTGAAAGCGATTCATAAATTTCTTATTGGTCCGTTCTAAGGCTGATTCAGGGTCTACTTCTAAATGGCGGCTCAGATTGATGAGGGAAAATAGCACGTCACCCAGCTCCTTTTCGGTTTCTACCGCGTCTCGTTCTTCATGGGCCTGGCGAAGCTCGTTCAGCTCTTCCGTTACTTTATCCCATACCTGTTCGGATTGCTCCCAGTCAAAACCAGCGCCCCGGGCCTTGTCCTGAATGCGAGTGGCTTTCACCATCGCGGGTAGGGAGCGCGGCACGCCCTCCAGAACGGACTTTTTTCCCTCTTTGAGCTTGAGTTTTTCCCAGTTGGCTTTTAAGGCTTCCTCATCGGGGGCCTGCACATCTCCGTAAATATGGGGATGGCGGCTGATCAGCTTTTCGCAGAGCCCGTGCAGGACTTGGCTGATGTCAAAAGCCTCTTTCTCCTCCCCTATTTTGGCGTAAAAGACCAGGTGCAGCATGATGTCGCCCAGCTCTTTGCTCACCTCGGGCAAATCTGCATCCAGGATAGCATCGCCTAGTTCGTAGGTTTCCTCAATGGTAAGCGGCCGAAGGGATTCCATGGTTTGCTTGCGGTCCCAAGGGCACTGGCTACGTAAGTCGTCCATGATATCGAGCAAGCGACCAAAGGCGGCCATTTTTTCCGCTTTGCTTGCTGGTTGGGGAGCCTTATCCTGCTGCGCCATCCTCTGTATCCTTAGGGGTATCCTGCTTTTCCTTTGCTTCCGAAGCTTCTTCCTCTTGCGCCTCCTGATCGGGCTTGAGCAGGTCGTGCTGGCGAAGGAGATTGTACCACTTAAAGAGTTTTTCCAGATCGCTCTTGTACACGCGATCCTCGTCGTAGTCAGGAAGGATCTCGTCCATGTAGCTGCGCAGCTCCTGCTCGTTGCATTGCTTAGGGTCGATGGTGGGCTGATCCCCCTCCTTCTGGGCTATTTTATCGTAAACCTCCGCCAGGGGCACCTCTTCAGCGTAGGTATAAATAGCTATTTCGCTCAGTGCACTCACATTACCGGTTTGGTTTACCGGAAAGCGCTTACCTTCCGGGATGGACTCCACGATCACCCCGGCTCGGCTCTGCGCCACCAGTTTGTACAAGCCTGATTTACCCCGGATGGCCAGGATGTTTTCTAAATTCATAATTGGTGTATTTCTGGGGTTGTTTTCTCCTTAATGGCGCCCGTATGGCCAGGGCGCAAAAATAGTTTTCGCTTAATAAACCGAATACCGTTGCCCGCCCCTTAGGGGAAAAAATTGCGGCATTTCAAGCCAAATTACTTGGCAGCAGATGCCGCCGTGTCACTATTTTCTATCCAACGTTTAATTTGCTCTTTTTGCTGGTCCGGGCTTTGCCTCAGGAGGTCGAGTAGGTTTTGGGCATCATCGGCCAGCGGGCTGCTGGGAAAGCGGTCCAGAATAAGACGGTAAGCGCCGGCGGCCATCGGGGTATTGCCTCGGCGCTCGTAAAGTAAGCCGCTGGCCAGTGCGGCCTGTGCCGCCTGGCTGGTGTAGGCAAAGGAATCTACCACGCGGCGGTAAGCCGCCAGGGCCTGTTTATCTCTGGGGCCGTGAAAAGCCCGGTACACATCACCCCGGCGCAGCCATAACTTAGCCTGGGTAGAATCCGAAAGGCTATCGCTGGCGGCCAGGGCCTTATAACCGGCCGCAAGGGAGTCTACCAGTAGGGTATCGAGCTGGCTCCTTTGGCGCAGACGCGCTTCCAAAGAATCTACCCGATCAAAGGTCCAATTTGTTTTTGTGGCTT
>CAJXMS010000147.1 GCA_913056475.1 uncultured Bacteroidota bacterium | reverse complement strand
TCCACAAAGGGGCGGCCTCCTCCCGCGCCTATTGTCCGCCGGATGTAGGCCAGCAGGTCTTTGAGCTTACGCTTCATTACCCAGTGGTAGTCCTCTCCGTAAGCATACTTGGCTATTTGGGGCGCCGCGGTGGGCTGCTTTTTTTCTGGATAGTAATTGAGCAAGACCGATATCACCGCCCGGGCGCCCGGCACCAGCTCGCGGGGATCCAGGCGCTTATCAAAATGACCCTCCATCCATTTCATCTCGCCGTGGTAGCCCCGGCGCAGCCAGGTTTCCAGGCGGGGCGCCTCTTCTTCCAGAAAGCGAGCCTCCGCTATACCACAATCCAGGAAGCCCAGCCGCTGAGCCTCGGCTTTTATTAGCCGGCTTTTTTCGGCCTTACTGATCAAAGAGGCCGCCTTGTTGCTGAGGATAGCTCCGCCCCAGGTGTTGATAAGCTTTTTCGGTTACCACCCGCCCCCGCTGGGTGCGGGCTATAAAGCCCTGCTGGATGAGATAAGGCTCATAAACCTCTTCGATAGTGCCGGCCTGCTCCCCCACCGCCGTGGCAATGGTGGTGAGGCCTACGGGGCCGCCTTTAAACTTATCGATGATGGCGGTAAGAATACGGTGGTCCATCTGATCCAGGCCGTAAGTGTCTACGTGCAAGGCTTCCAGCCCGGTACGTGCTACCTCCAGCGAAATGGTCCCATCGGACTTTACCTGGGCAAAATCCCGCATCCGCCGCAGTAGACCATTGGCTATCCGGGGCGTGCCCCGGCTACGGCGGGCTATTTCTACCGTAGCATCCGGTTCTATGGGCACGTTGAGAATATGCGCGCTGCGCTCGATGATATTGCTCAGCAGCTCCACCGTATAATACTCCAGGCGGCTATTGATACCAAAACGGGCCCGCAGCGGGCTAGTAAGCAAGCCCGCCCGGGTGGTAGCCCCTATGAGCGTGAAGGGGCTTAAGTTGATCTGCACACTGCGCGCCGCCGGACCGGAATCGATCATGATGTCGATGCGGTAATCTTCCATCGCCGAGTAGAGATACTCCTCCACCACTGAAGAAAGCCGGTGGATCTCGTCTATAAACAAGACATCTCCTTCCTCCAGGTTAGTAAGCAAACCAGCCAGTTCGCCCGGTTTATCGATCACCGGCCCGCTGGTCATTTTCAGCTCACTGCCCAGCTCTTGCGCCAATATATGGGCCAGGGTAGTTTTACCCAGGCCGGGCGGACCGTGGAGCAGCACATGGTCCAGGGCTTCCTGTCGCTGATTGGCCGCCTGCACAAAGATTCTAAGATTTTCCAGCACCTTATCCTGGCCCGCAAAATCATCAAAGCGCAGCGGCCGCAGCCGCTTATCTTCTTCCTGAGGTTCCGCCTCGAAACGCCTTTCCTGGCTATCGCTCATGCCTGCTCCTTCTAGTTCCAGAACAAAGGTATAGCAATTGACATCAATTACCCCATTCCCCGCGAACGCCTACCTACGAGACGCCTTTTGGGCCTGGCGGCCAAATGTATCCGCCCTGCCATAGAGAATGTTAGTTAAGAAGAATGAAATAGGTAAAAAGGTAATGCCTTCCCGCTGCCCGAAAGCACATTTGGCCGGTAGGCCCCTCCAAAAAAAGCAAAGCCGTGCCACCCAAGAGCAGCACGGCTTGCCTTAAGTTAACGCCATTGCGGATGTTTAATGACCGGTTTGCATTTCTTTTTCCGTTAAGGGTACCGTTTGAGGTACAAAGTCTTCCTCCATGCCGGGCTTGCTGTAATCATAGGGCCAGCGGTGTACCTCGGGCAGCTCACCAGGCCAGTTGCCGTGAATATGCTCCACGGGGGTGGTCCACTCCAGCGTATTGGATTGCCAGGGATTCTGCTCCGCTTTGCGCCCTCGTACGGCATTGTAAAAGAAGTTCCAAAGGAAAACCACCTGAGCCACGCCCCCCAAAATGGCGAAGTAGCTGATGAGGACATTTATATTGGTAAGATCGTCGAACATGGGCACGGCCGTGTTGGTGTAATAACGGCGCGGTAAGCCTGCCATGCCCAGGAAGTGCATGGGGAAGAATACCCCGTAAGCACAGATAAAGGTGACCCAGAAGTGCAGGTAGCCGAGGGTTTTATTCATCTTCCGGCCAAACATTTTGGGAAACCAGTGATATACCCCGGCAAAGAGGCCAAAGATGGCGCTAAGCCCCATCACGATGTGGAAGTGGGCCACCACGAAATAGGTGTCGTGTACATTGATATCCAAGGCACTATCTCCCAGGATAAGCCCGGTGAGACCGCCGGTAATGAAGGTAGAAACCAACCCTATGGAAAAAAGCATGGCGGGGGTGAGGCGTAGATTCCCCTTCCACAGGGTAGTAATGTAATTAAAGGCCTTGACGGCGGAAGGGATGGCGATGAGCAAGGTGGTAAAGGTGAATACAGAGCCCAGGAAGGGATTCATACCGGTAACAAACATGTGGTGCCCCCATACGATAAAGGAAAGGAAAGCTATGGCGAGGATAGAGCCTACCATGGCCCGATAGCCAAAAATGGGTTTACGCGCATTGGTAGAGATCACCTCAGATGAAATACCCAGCGCCGGCAAGAGAATGATATAAACCTCCGGGTGGCCCAGGAACCAGAAGAGGTGCTGGTAGAGGACGGGACTACCGCCTTGATTCTGGAGTACTTCCCCCGCCACCATGATGTCGGAGAGATAGAAGCTGGTACCGAGGCTCCGGTCAAAGAGCAGCAAGAGCGCCGCGGAAAAAAGGACAGGAAAGGACAGAACCCCGATAATAGCCGTCACGAAAAAAGCCCAAATGGTAAGGGGAAGACGAGTCATGGACATGCCCTTGGTCCGGAGATTAAGCACCGTAACGATGTAGTTGAGCGCTCCCAGGAGGGAGGAAACAATGAAAAAGGTCATACTGACCAGCCAGAGGGTCATGCCCATACCGGAACCTGGCATAGCCTCGGGAAGGGCACTCAGGGGCGGGTACACGGTCCAGCCAGCCGCCGCCGGTCCACTTTCTACAAAGAGCGAGGCCAGCATGATAACACTGGATACAAAGAAAAACCAGTAGGAGAGCATGTTGATGAAGCCGGAAGCCATGTCTCGCGCTCCGATCTGGAGGGGAATGAGGAGATTGGAGAAAGTACCACTTAAGCCGGCGGTAAGCACAAAGAACACCATGATGGTCCCGTGAATGGTCACCAGGGCCAGGTACATATTGGGATCCATGACGCCATCGGGGGCCCATTTTCCCAAGAGCGCCTCCATAATGGGCCACTCTTGATTGGGCCAGGCCAGCTGCAAGCGAAATAATAAAGACATGATGACCCCAACAATGCCCATGACCACTCCAGTGATCAGGAACTGCTTGGAGATCATCTTATGATCGGTACTAAAAATGTACTTGGTGATGAAGTTTTCTTTGTGGTGTGCGTGTGCTTCCATTTCCTACCTACTTTAGGGCTTCTTACTACTTAACATTACAAGGTTTCAGCAAACGACTTTTGCTCCTGCAACCATTTATCAAACTGCTCCTGCGTCTGCACCACTACCTTCATATTCATATTGTAGTGCGCGGAACCACAGATCTTATTACACAATAGCATGTAATCAAACTCATAAGGATCTTTTCCTTGAGCTGAACGTAACTCATTAATATTCTTCACTTTTTCGACCACTTCCGGATCTTGACGCATTTCGGCGGTGGTCATCGTGGGTTCAAATTGAAACTGGGTTTCTGTACCCGGCACCGCATTCATCTGCACCCGAAAGTGGGGCATATAAGCGGAATGTATCACGTCTTGTGCTCTAAACTTAAGCATTACGGGCCTGTCTACCGGTAAGTGTAACACATTGGTAACTTTATCGTCCAGGGAGCTTACGTCGTTCACATCCAGTCCCAACTGATTCACGCCTTCAATTAAACGCACATTGGCGTAACCAAGTTTATTATCCGTACCAGAGTAGCGCGCTTTCCAATTAAATTGATACCCGTAGACCTCTACCACCAGCGGTTCGTCTTCGGGTGAGGGATTCATGGTTTCGCTCCAGGTAGTAAGCCCGTAAAGGATCAAGCCCGCTAGAACCACGGCGGGAACGCCCGTCCAGAAAAGCTCCAGCTTATTATTGTGCTCCATGTATACGGCCCGGCGCTTTTTACTTCCGCGAAAGAGGAAAGAGAAGCCAAAAAGCAAAGGCTGGGTAACCAGGAAGGCCACGATAATCACGCCCATGGAAATGGCCCACAGGCTATCGATATCGGCCCCGTGCAGGGAGGCTGCTTTAGGGAGGATTACACTATCCCAGGAGTACACCATCCAGGCAAAGGCGCCCAGAAAGAAGAATAGAAAAAGCAGCAGGAGCAGTCCCTGGGTGCGATTGTCTTTATCGCTCACCTTGTTTTCGTCATCCCCCTTTACCCGGGCCGAAATCTCGAAAACCCGGACCGCTTGCACGATGGCAATGATCCCCAGTACTCCAACTAATATAAACAACAGCGTTTCCATCTATCGTATGGGCTTTTTATCGTAAGAATTAAATGTGATGATACTTGCTTTCCACCGCCATAGGGTGATTTTCCGGGATTAAGGGTGCCTTGCTCAGGGCTCTAAACACAACCAGTATAAATAACCCTAAGAAACCCAGGAAGGTTCCTATATTGATCAGGCTTATGCTGGCGCTGGCCCCTACCGTTCCGGGGTAGATCATCAGGAACACGTCAATCCAGTGACCGGCTATAATGATCAAACCGGCCGTAAAGATGAATCCAAAGTTGCGCTTTGCGTCGCGGCTCATGAGCACCAGAATTGGGAATACAA
Source organism: uncultured Bacteroidota bacterium (assembly GCA_913056475.1). GTDB lineage: Bacteria > Bacteroidota > Bacteroidia > Flavobacteriales > Schleiferiaceae > CAJXMS01. The sequence continues at coordinate 1,142 of CAJXMS010000147.1, read as the reverse complement.
AGTTCATGACCAGCATGGTCAATAGCAAACCTTTAAACTCAAAGAAGCGAATCATGTAATAGGTTGCCTCTTCCGGCTTATTGGCATACCAAATCAGCATGTACTGGGAAAACCAGAGGTAGGTCCAGAAAATAGAGAAAGCAAACATAAACTTAGCCATGTCGTGAATGTGGCTCGGGTTTACCTCCTGCAGGTAGCCCTGCTTCTTCAGGTACATCACTACCATCATGAGCGCGGTAAGGGCACTGATAAACATACCGGCAAATACATACCAGCCAAAGAGGGTGCTGTACCAGTGGGTGTCTATGCTCATGATAAAGTCCCAGGCCCCGGTGGTGGAAGTGAGGGCGAAAAAGGCGAGAAAGCCCACACTCCACTTGCGGATTTTAACCCATTGCTTGGCGTAATCTATACCCGTTTTCTCCAGCCCCAGGCTCAATTTGCGCAGCAAGGCGGCTGCTCCGGCCCAGCCCACCAGATAAATCAGGGTGCGGATTATAAAGAAAGGCCCGTTTAGATAAGGCGCTTTCCCGGCTATGATGCTATCGTAATGGCTACTCTGCGGATCGGTAATTCCCTCAGCCAGCCAGTGCCATAGGTGATTGCCGCCTAGGTGGAATACGCCCGTCAGCGCTATGAGCAGGATCACCACCATAGGTACCCAGATAAACTGCGCCATGGCTTCCAGGCTACGAAGGATCACCACGGTCCAGCCCGCCTGCGCCGCATACTGGACCGCGAGAAAAAAGAGCGCGCCGGCCGATATGGACAAAAAGAAAAAGCTATTAACCAGCAGGTTGGCCCAGGGCTCGTTTTGGGCCTGGTGATGCGTTTGGGCGGGGGCCCCTTCGCCCCTTTGAACAGCCACGGGATCATTTTCTGGATTGGCGCGAGCTCCCGTTTTGTGGTAGGAAGAAGGGGCTTCTAACTCCGCCTTCGCGTGCTGGTCTTCGCCGTGCGCCGCCTGGTCGTGAGCGCCTTCTTTATGACCTTCCCCGTGGTGGGTATTTTCTTTATGGGCAGCACCGGCATGATTTTCCTCTTGCGCGGCCGCATGTTCCCCATGGCTCGTCTGGTGGGCGCCTTCCCCCTGGTGCTCGCTTCCGCCCAGGAAGCTAAGGCCTACGGAAACCACCCCTAAG
>CAJXMS010000146.1 GCA_913056475.1 uncultured Bacteroidota bacterium | reverse complement strand
CAGCCGTCGATGAGCGCCTTCAGCTCCGGGGTGTCGAAGAAGCGCTCGCGCAACTCCGCGCCCCCGAACGCCGCGTAGCGTTGGCTTTCGCCGTCCACCATCCGCTCGAAGCGGGCGGCGAGGAGGCCGTCCTGGTCCTTCGCGAACAGCGCGTCCCAATGCCGGCCCCAGGCGACTTTCACGACGTTCCATCCCGAGCCGCGGAAGATCGCTTCGAGCTCCTGGATGATCTTGCCGTTGCCGTACACCGGCCCGTCGAGGCGCTGCAGGTTGGCGTTGACGACCCAGACGAGGTTGTCGAGCCGCTCGCGCGAAGCGATCTTGATCGCGCCCAACGTCTCGGGCTCGTCGGTCTCCCCGTCGCCGAGGAACGCCCAGCCCTTGTCGTCGCCGCACACCTTGAGGCCGCACGCCTCGAGGTAGCGCGCGAAACGCGCGTTGTAGATCGACAGGATCGGCGCGAGCCCCATCGAGACGGTCGCGAACTGCCAGTAGTCCGGCATGAGCCACGGGTGCGGGTAGCTACTGAGGCCGGGGTGGTCGGGCTGCAGTTCGCGGCGGAAGTTCCGCATGTGCTCCGCCTCGAAGCGGCCCTCGAGGTAGCTGCGGGCGTAGATGCCGGGGCTGGCGTGCCCCTGGACGTACACCAGGTCGGCGTTCGTGCCCGCGTGGGGTCCGCGGAAGAAGTGGTGGAAGCCGACCTCGTACAGCGTCGCGGCGGAGGCGTACGTCGCCAGGTGCCCGCCGATCCCGTCGCTGTACTTGTTCGCGCGCACGACCATCGCCATGGCGTTCCAGCGGATCAGGGCGCGGATGCGCCGCTCGAGATCGAAGTCGCCGGGGTAGTCCGGCTCCCGATCGGCGGGGATCGTGTTGAGGTACGGGGTTTCGGCGCTGAACGGCACCTCCACGCCGTGCTCCTGCGCGTGCGCCTCGAGGCGAGCGGCTACGCCTTCCAGTCGGAGACCGACACCGAAGTGCTGGCCAACCTTATTGAAGATGTAAAACTATCGGAAGAGGTCCCCTTACCGGAGGCCGTACGCATTGCTCTTAATCAAGTGGTGGGCGCCTACGCCGTTGCCCTTTTTAGCAGCGACAATCCCGACCAAATCGTAGTGGCCAAAAAGGGGAGCCCCCTGGTGGTGGGCATAGGCGAGGGCGAGCATTTCATTGCCAGCGATGCCACCCCCTTCCTGGAATTTACCAAAAAAGCGGTGTATCTGGAAGATGATGAGATGGCCGTAGTGACCCGTGGAGAACAACTGGAAGTGCTTTCCATCAAGAACAAGCGCCCCATCGATCCCTACGTGCACCAGCTGGAGTTGGATTTGGCGGATATTGAAAAAGGAGGCTTCGACCACTTCATGCTCAAAGAGATCTTCGAGCAGCCCAAATCCATCCGCGATACCCTTCGGGGCCGCTTGCTGCCCGAGCAAGGGCTTATTCGTATGGACGGCGTGTATCAGTTTCAGGAGAAGTTTCTCAATGCCGAGCGTATTATCATCATCGGTTGCGGCACCAGCTGGCACGCCGGGCTGGTAGGAGAATATCTTTTTGAAGACATCGCCCGAATTCCGGTAGAGGTGGAATATGCCTCGGAATTCCGCTACCGCAACCCCGTGATCAGCGAAAAGGACGTGGTGATCGCCATCAGTCAATCCGGCGAGACCGCCGATACCCTGGCGGCCATCAAGCTGGCCAAGGAAAAAGACGCCACCATCTTTGGCGTGTGCAACGTGGTAGGCTCTTCCATTGCGCGGGAAACGCATGCCGGGGCTTATACCCATGCGGGACCCGAGATCGGAGTGGCCTCTACCAAGGCTTTTACCGCTCAGGTGACGGTACTTACCCTTATCGCCCTTAAAATTGGCCACCACAAAGGCATTCTTAAGGAAAGCGACTTCCAGCGCTTGATGATCGAGCTGGACAACATTCCCGCCAAAATCGAACAAATGCTGGAAAGCGATGAGCAGAGTAAGTACATTTCCTCGCTGTTCAAAGACGCCCGGAATTTTCTCTACCTGGGCCGGGGCTACAACTTCCCCGTAGCCCTGGAAGGGGCTCTCAAGCTCAAAGAGATCAGCTATATCCACGCCGAAGGGTATCCGGCCGCTGAGATGAAGCACGGACCCATTGCCCTTATTGACGAAGAAATGCCCGTGGTGGTGATCGCGCCCCGCAGCAATCAGTACGAGAAAGTGGTGAGCAATATCCAGGAAGTAAAGGCCCGCAAAGGCAAGGTGATTGCCGTGGTAACCGCCGGCAATGATGACCTGGCCGAGATGGCCGATCACGTGATCGAAGTGCCGGATTGCTCTGAGTCGGTTTCCCCGCTGCTTACCACCATTCCTCTGCAATTGCTCTCTTACCACATCGCGGTGATGCGCGGTGCCAACGTGGACCAGCCCCGGAATTTGGCGAAGAGCGTGACGGTGGAGTAGGTCCACGTAAAGCAGCTTAGCCCACGGTCAATAAGTCTCGAAAGCCTTTGGCTCATTGCGGTCCACAGCGTTGATGGCTGTGGGCTAGCTTTGATTGTATGAAATCATTGGTAAACCCTCCATTCCCGTTGCCCTTTTCAAGGATCGCACCCCTTGGGATGCTTGTTTTGATCTTGCTGGCCTGTCAAAAAGAACCGGCCTCTTCAGAACCTACGTGCTCCGCAAACTCCATGGCGATAGAGCGAGACAACCAGGGCCGCTTAGTGAGCGTGGTGAACTTTTTTAATAATGGCGACAGCTTAGCGGTACGCTATCGAGGAGATACGGCGGCCACGGTGTTTCGTTACAAGACGCAGGATTCCGTGTTGCTTTACGAAAGAGCGCGCTATGAGCTTAACCCCCCACAGGGCCCCCATTTTTCCTATCACATGTTGCCTTGGTCGTTTAATGATACCCTGGAACACCGGGTGCGCCGCTACGAGGTGAAAAATGGGCGGATCAGCGGCTATATAGGTTTCGAACGTTACCGACAGAGCGGGGGCGGCTGGCAGGTAGATTCTTTCGCTAAGGCCAGTATCACTTACGACAGCCTGGGTCGAATGACTTCTTTTTCCATTTGGCAAATTGACGCACCCGAAAATGGGGGTGGTGTTTCATTCTCTTACGAACCTCAGGCTTCCCAGTACGAAGGTTCTTTCCCATTTTTGTGGGGTTGGGACCCGGTTTTGGGCATTTGGGAAGGGCAAAAAACCTTGCCCGCTTCTTCCATAGGCACTTGTTGGATGGGCCAGTGCGACACGAGCTATTATCAGTACAGCGGTGATCTTCGCTTGCAAGAGGTGAAGGAAGTTAGCCATACTTCGCTAGGAGATCGGAAATGCTGGGAGACGGAGATGACTTATAGATACTAAGCCCTTTTTGGCTGGGGTATAATTGGGCCCACTTCTCTGGGAAACATCCCCTCCCACCTTTGGCCGCCAGGCCTGGTTTCAATTTTTCAGTAAACTTTATACCTTAGCAAGATTTATAGAAAGTGATGCTTACCCTGACAGACGTAATACGATACGGAGCGTTTAAGCCTTCTTCGTGGCGAGATGAAGCTCAGCACAGCTTCGATAAGCTAATAGATCTCATCAAAAAAAGAGTAGATAGAGATGGCGTAGAGGGGGCTATGCACTCCCTGCTGGATGAGGTGTTTGAGCTGCGAATGCTTGTGATACCAATTCTCTTGGAGCAAAAAACGCAAGAGGACCTCACGGATTTCGTGCTCGAACGCCAATTGGCATTACGGGATCAGCCAACGGACCAATATGATCAGCTCTTTGCCGATGTGCTGAAAGTGCTTCATCAAATATCCTATCCCCACCTTCAATCTTTGCCCCCCCAGTTGGAAAAGGGAAATTCAGCCGCAGCGTTTGATGGTAAGGCAGGATACGTTTCTCCTAAATTGCCAACTTTTAGAGCGACGCTTAGCTATGTGGGAGCACCAAAGGAAGTATATGAACTGTTGGAATCTTCCCTAAAGGCAGATTTTAATGGAATACTTTACGAGCTCTTGAGAAGCGGAAGGTTGCCGTTTCTGAGTAAATACAAAAAAGAAATCGTCTACGGGACTTTTAAGCATACCGAGGATTTTGGCTTCTATTCGACCCTATTGAATCTCTGGAAACCAGATAATAACAATGAAGGAGAACTAGTGCGTAATGTAAAAGTTCGTCTCGCCCTGTACCAGCTGGATCATTCGTCACACCATTCAACCTGGGAGTTAGGACAGGTAAGAGATCTCATCCTTCAATAACCAATCAGGTGGTCCTACATCTCAGCGATCAGTTTAAGAAGGACCTCAAGGTGTATCGGAAAAAGAGAGCTTTAAAAGAGAGCGCTAAAATCTGGGAGTTGATTTTGGAAATTCAGACCTATTGGGAACGTCCATTGGAAGGAAATGGAAATCCTGAACTGCTGAAGCATTTAGGGGCCAATGTATATTCTAGGCGGATTACAGGGGAGCATCGCCTCATCTATCGGTTGGGAGAGGGGCATATTGAATTAATTTCCTGCATTGGGCATTATACGAGTGTATAGCCAGGTTAGGTAGTCTGATATTCAGTGGATATTAATTGCTTAAAATCTAATCCCATTAGGGGCATTCTCCTTAGCTCAGCTTTGGAGCATGTTACAAGCTCACTGGCCTGAAATGGTCGTCTTTAGGGGGCTCAAGACAAACATCAAACCCCTCATACTCCTACACGCCCCTCCCACATTTGGCCGCCAGGCCTAAAAAAGCCCCACCGCTAAGGGATCCACTTGATGTCTTTAAAATCGGGCTTGCGCTTTTCCAAAAAAGCGTTGCGGCCCTCCTGGGCTTCTTCCGTCATATAGGCCAGGCGGGTGGCCTCGCCGGCAAAGACCTGCTGGCCTACCAGGCCATCGTCGGTAAGGTTGAAGGCAAACTTGAGCATCTTGATGCTGGTGGGGCTTTTTTCCAGAATCTCGCTGGCCCACTGGAAGGCGGTGCTTTCCAGCTCTTCGTGCGGAACGGCGGCGTTGACCATGCCCATTTTCTCCGCATCCTCGGCCGAGTAGCTGCGGCCCAGGAAAAAGATCTCCCGGGCCTTTTTCTGGCCCACCATTTTGGCCAGGTAGGCGGAGCCGTAGCCGCCGTCGAAGCTGGTTACATCCGCATCGGTTTGCTTAAAAAGGGCGTGCTCCCGGCTGGCCAGGCTTAGGTCGCAGACCACGTGCAGGCTGTGGCCGCCGCCTACCGCCCAGCCGGGCACCACCGCGATCACCACCTTGGGCATAAAGCGGATCAGGCGCTGTACTTCCAGGATATTGAGGCGCGGCATGCCGCTCTCGTCCACGTAGCCCTGTTTGCCGCGAGCGCGCTGATCGCCCCCGCTGCAGAAGCTGTGGACGCCGTCCTTAGGCGAGGGCCCTTCGGCGCTGAAAAGCACCACGCCGATGGAGGTATCTTCCCGGGCGTCCAAAAAGGCCTCGTAGAGTTCGCCCACCGTTTGCGGCCGGAAGGCATTGCGCACCTCGGGCCGGTTAAAGGCGATGCGGGCCACGCCCGTGCCGGATTTTTGATAGGTGATGTCCTGGTATTCTTTAACGGTAGTCCACTGCGGCTCCTTGCTCATGTTTCAGAAAATTTTGGGCCGTGAAGATACGCCAGTCTGCCCAAATGGGCGGAGGGCGGGGCCTTTTGCCTACCTTTGCCCCCCTGAAAACGAGCGCCGTGAAGAAGCTGATCGAATCCTACCCCCAACATCTCCAAAAGGCCGCCCAAACCGTGGCCCAGACCCCTTTCCGGGCCTTTGACCGGGCCGTTCACCAGATCGTGATCACCGGGCTGGGCGGTTCCGGCATAGGCGGCAGCATGGCGGCCGAGTGGGCGGCTGGCACTTCGGAAGTGCCTGTGTGGGTCAATAAAGGCTACGAGCTGCCCGCTTTCGTGAATCGCTTCACCGCGGTGATCGTCTGCTCCTACAGCGGCCATACCGAGGAAACCCTCCACGCCCTGGCTCAGGCC
>CAJXMS010000145.1 GCA_913056475.1 uncultured Bacteroidota bacterium | reverse complement strand
CTTACCGATACGGTCCACTATGCCCTGCCTTTGGGCTTCCTGGGTAAACTATTTCACCCCTGGCTTGTAAAAGGTAGGATTGAAAAGCTGTTTGCCTACCGCCACCAGGCTACCGAGCAGCTTCTGAACCCCGAAAAATCGCGATAGCAAGCCCGCTATATGAGTACTTTCTTTGGCATAGATTACGGCAGTAAACTCACCGGCAATACGGTAATTGCCATCCTGGAAGGCATGCATATCCACTTTATGCAGGTGGAAAAAAAGGTGGATGCCGACCAATTTATCCGCAATGCGGTGCAGCACTTCCAGCCTAGCTGGGTGTTCCTGGATGCGCCCCTGTCCCTGCCGGGCGTGTACTGCGGCATACCGGGTTGCCAGGATTACCACTTCCGGCAGGCCGATAAGGAATGCCGCGCCATGTCGCCCATGTTTCTCGGCGGCCTGGCTGCCCGAGCCATAGAGCTTAAAAATCAATTGCAGGCGGAGGGCGTTCGCATCTTTGAAACCTATCCCAAAATCCGCGCCGGCCAGTTGGGCCTACCCAAGATGGGCTATAAACAATCCAAACATGCCCTGGCGCCCTGTGCGCGCACTGTGGCCGGTGTTTTTCGGGAAGGCGTAAAACTGCAGCCCAGCCACATCACCACCTGGCACCACCTGGATGCCCTCCTGGCCTTGATGAGCGCCATGGCCTACGAGTGTGGCGAGTGCGAGGTGTACGGGCACCCGCAAGAAGGTCAAATCTACGTGTGATGGCACCCCTTCACCTGGTATGGATCAAGCGCGACCTGCGCCTCCAAGACCATGAACCCCTCCGCCGGGCCAGTGAGCAGGGACATCCGGTGGTGGCTTTCTGGCTTATGGAGCCCTCCCTGGAAGCCCATCCCGCCATGGCGCCCCGTCACTGGCAGTGGCAATACCAGAGCGCCCGCCAGCTGCAGGCCGCCCTCAAGCCCTACGGCATCCCCCTCTATTTGCTCTACGCCGAGGCGGTGGAAGCGCTGCGCCACCTGGCCGATACGCTGCCCATAGCCGCCCTTTACAGCTACCGGGAAACCGGACTCCAAATCACCTACCAGCGCGACCAGGCGGTGGCGCGATACCTCCGCGAAGCGGGCATCCCCTGGCAAGAGTACGATCGCAACGGGGTGCAGCGCGGCCGTCGGGATCGGCAGGGTTGGGACGCCGCCTGGCGGCACTACATGCAGGATACCCAGGCCTCCCGGCCAAATGTGATACCGGCCGCCGGTATGCCTTTCGACCCCCTCAATGCCTGGGCCCGCCGGTATGCCTTGCCCCCCCAAAAGCGAAAGGACCTCCAAAAATGGCCCAACGCCTTCCAAAAGCCGGGCGAAGCTGCCGGCCAAGAGCGCCTGCACGCCTATCTGGACCAGGGCCTGTACTATGCCTACCATAAGCATATATCCCGCCCCCTGGAAAGCCGGGAAAGCTGCAGCCGCCTTAGCACTTACCTGGCCTGGGGCAATCTCAGCCTGCGGCAGGTGTACCAGGCGGCCCGCGCTCGCTACGCCACCGGCGATCACCGGGGCGCCCTGCGGGCTTTTATCTCCCGCTTGCACTGGCATTCCCACTTCATCCAAAAGTTTGAAATGGAAAGCCGCATGGAATGGGAAAACGTAAACCGCGGCTTTGATGCCCTGGACCGCCGGGAAATGCCCACCTTGTTGGAGGCCTGGAAAAAGGGCGAAACCGGCTACCCGCTGGTAGATGCCTGTATGCGGGCCCTGCAGGAAACCGGTTACGTGAATTTCCGCATGCGTGCTATGCTCGTGAGCTTCCTCACCCACCACCTCTGGCAGCCCTGGCGCAGCGGGGTGGAGCATCTGGCCCAGCTTTTTCTGGACTTTCATCCCGGTATTCACTACCCGCAGATGCAGATGCAAAGCGCCGTGACCGGCATCAATTCCGTCCGGACCTACAATCCGGTGAAGCAATCCCAGGACCACGATGAGCAAGGGCGTTTTATCAGCTATTGGCTGCCCGCCCTGCAAGAATTGCCCAATGAACTCATTCATCAACCCTGGCTGCTCAGCACCTGGGAGCAGCAGTGGTATAATCTCAAGTTGGGCCGGGATTACCCCTGGCCGGTGATAGACCACCAGGAAGCGGCCCGCGCCGCCAAGAAAAAATTGTTTCCCGCTAAAAATTGGCCCCAGGTAAAAGCGGAAAGCCGCCGCATCCTGGCCCGCCATACCACCGCCACCCGAAATATCAACGATCGTACCCGCGATGTAATTCGTTCCTCCTAAATTTGCACGTAATGGAAAAAGACAAAGACGCACAGACCAACGAAGAGTTTTTTGAAAATCCCATCGATCCGGAGAAAATCACCGAAAATCCCGGCACCTTACCCTACGCCCATACGGTAAGTGGGCCGGTGATCAAGCCCACCAAGAAAGGGGTGATTAAAGGCCGCGCCCAGAGCGCCATGCAGGAGCAAACCGACCAGCAGCTCTCCCAAATCAAAAAGCAAATTGATCTGCTGGCAGAACAAGCCCACGAGATCCAGGAACGCAAAAGCCTGGCGGCTATCATCTATGCGGCCGATATCAATTTTAAGCCCGAGATCAATCACCAGTACCATCTCTATGAAAAAGATGATGGTAAGCACGTGCTTTCCCTCATAGGCCCTGATGAGTGGGTAAAACCCCGCTACGCTAAGTTCCTCTACACCGTTCGCCTCCTCGCGGATCATACCTGGGAGATAGAAGCCCGTGGAGAAGAGGAATAGCCTTTGGCCCTTGGCTCGCTGCACTTTTCGATATTAGAGGATAGGTGCGGGTTTAATTGTTTAACTGTTGAACTGGTGAGGGGCATGTTGAATGGTTGAACTGGGTAATTGTTGAACTGTCGAACTGTTGAACTGGGTAACTGGTGAGGGGGGTGAGGTAAGTGAGGGGAGTGAGGAGTTGGGTGCTACAAGCGTTGGTAATTTCCGCTTCGGATTAGAAAGAGAGGAAAAGGGGCCGGGGCGTTATCCCCCTCGCTGAAAGGGAGGGGGTGCCCGAAGGGCGGGGGAGACGGGAGAAGATCCTTATTAACCAGAAGCTTGAAGCGGCAATGGTTGTCACCCTGGGTGAGCTGACTCGTTGGGAGGGAGACAGGCGGGATGGAGGATATGCGGGTTGAATTGTTGAACTGTTGAATTGTTGAACTGGGTAATTGGGTAATTGGGTAACTGGGGAACTGGGTAACTGAGTAAGTGGGGAACTGGGTAATTGTCGAACTGTCGAACTGGGTAACTGGTGAGGGGGGTGAGGAATGGCGGGTGGGGAGCGGCTTGGGGCTGGCGCGCTGGGAATAATCAACTTTTTCTATTATTTTTGCATTGTATTCATCAAAAACTATGATATGACCATCTCCCAACTGCAATACGTCCTGGCGGTGGACCGCCACCGCCACTTTGCCAAGGCGGCGGCCGATGCCAACGTGACCCAGCCTACCCTCAGCATGCAAATCCAAAAACTGGAAGAAGAGCTGGGCATCCTGCTCTTTGACCGCAGCAAGCACCCGGTGCGGCCCACGGCCATCGGAGACCGCGTGATCGAACAGGCCCGCCGCGCCGTCCAGGAGATCCAGCGGATAGACGAGATCCTCCAGGTAAGCAAAAACAATGTGGAAGGGACTTTTAAGCTGGGGATCATCCCCACGGTACTGCCCTCTCTGGTGCCCCGCTTCCTGGCCGATTTTCGCGCCCAACTGCCGGCGGTAGACCTCCAGATCGTGGAGCTGCCCACCGACCATATCCTGGACATGCTGCGCCGCGATGAGCTGGATGCCGCCATCCTGGCCACGCCCCTGGAAGAACGCAGCATCATAGAACGCCCCCTCTACTACGAGCCTTTTATGGCCTTCATTCCGCCCAATCACCGCCTGGGGGCGGAAACCTTTGTGACCAACTCGGAGCTCGACATCGACGATATCCTGCTCCTGGACGAGGGCCACTGCTTTCGCAACAGCATCATCAACCTTTGCAATAGCCATCCCCGTCAGTCTCGCCTGGGCATCTCCCTGGAAAGCGGCAGCTTTGAAGTGCTGCTCCGCCTGGCCCGCCAGGGGCAGGGCATGACCCTCCTCCCCTACCTGCACGCCCGCGAACTGCCGGAAAGCGATCAGTCGCTCATCAAACCCATCGCCGAGCCTACCCCTACCCGGGAAATAAGCCTGGTGTACAGCCGCGCTGAACTCAAAATTAAGGTGATTGATGAACTGGCCGCGGTCATCCAGAAAGCGGTCCCGGCCAAACTCCTGAAGGAGAAAAATAAAATCCTCAGCCCGGTGCAGCAGGTGGGCTAGCTCCTTTGGCCGCCAGGCCCCCTCCGGCGCGCGGTAAGGCCTCCCGGCCAAAGGTGTTTCCGGCCGCCGGATAGACGGGGCCCCGAAACAAGGCCGGGCCCCAAAACATAGGCCGGGCCGATGGGTTAAATAAAACAAGTAAATCAGCGTTGTCATGCAAGAAAGTGCTCTATTTCCGCTCAACCTCTTTCTCCTACCGGGGGATTTTACGCAGCTCCACATCTTTGAGGAGCGCTACAAACAGCTGATCAAGGACTGCCGGGAGGAGGCGATCACCTTCGGGATCCCTTTTTCGGACCGGCTCAATACGCGCAACCTGGGCACGCTGGTGCGGCTGCACGAGGTGCTTAAGACCTATCCCGATGGGGAGATGGACGTGATCATAGAGGCGGTGGGTACTTTTAAGCTGGAGAAGTTTTACTACCAAATGACGCCCAAGCTGTATCCGGGCGGCCAAATTGTGCCCCTGCCCCGGCCCAGCGACGAGGGCTGTGGCCCGGCCCTGGCGGCGCGCTTTCGCCGCTACCTGGCCCAGCACGAAATTTACGACTACGACCACCTCCCCGATACAGATCTGAACCTCTACACGGTGGCCGGCGCCCTGCACCTGAATGATTACGAACGGATGGAGCTGGCGCAAATCCCCACCGCCGCCCGCGTGCGTGAATTCCTGATGAATTACCTTCGCTACCTGGAATTACTGCACGAACAGGAAAGCCATGTGTACCAAAATTTCTACCTCAATTAAACACGCCGCGGGCCTGCTGCTCCTGGCGCTAATGGCCTGCCAATCAAACGCCGATAAGGCGCCCCAAGAAAAAACGGCCCCGGCCCAGGAGCGAAAGGGCGCCGCTGAAGCGCCCCGGAAAGGGAAGGCCGATGCCGCGGCGCCGGAGGAGGACCCCCAGGAGAAAACACGCCCGCTTACCTCGGCGCGGGCGGATTCGTTTTTTGCCGCTTACGCCCAAAAGCATCCGGAAAACAAGCTCCGCGTCAAGACGCCCTACGGGAATATCCAGATCCGCCTCTACGACAATACCCCGCGCCACCGGGCCAGCATGCTCTTCCTGACCCGCCAGGGCTATTTTGACGGCACCTGGTTTTACCGGGTGCGGCCCGGGCACGTGGTGCAGGCGGGCAATAGTACCCGGCGGGAAACCCAGGAAATGCGCCACCGCATAGGTAAGTATACCCTGGCGGCGGAAAGCATCGGGGAAAACTACCACCACACGGGCGCGGTGGCGATGGCGCGGAGTTATGACAACAATCCGGGCAAGCGCTCTACGCCTTACGAGTGGTACATAGCCATCGGCCAAAAATTTACGGCTGGTCAGCTCCGGGCCATGGAAAAGCAGCAGGACCTTTCCCTTAATGCGGAGCAGCGCCGCCTTTACCAGGCACGCGGGGGCTTGCCTCACCTGGACCAGGACCACACGGTGATCGGGGAGGTAACGAGCGGCATGGCGGTGGTGCGGAAAATAGCGCGCCAGCCTACGGATAGCCGGGAATGGCCGAAGGAGGATATTCCTTTGAAGGTGGAGGTTTTGGAGGGGTCTTAGAGGGGCTTGGGGATGCCGCTGGCGCGGCATCGCATGGGGCATGGGGATGCCGCTGGTGCGGCAGCGCATGGGGCATGGGGGCACGAAGCGGGCGGTCGCCTCGCCGGGGGCGAGACTTCCTGCGG
>CAJXMS010000144.1 GCA_913056475.1 uncultured Bacteroidota bacterium | reverse complement strand
GGGCTTAGCTATTGGTGGCTGTCTCAGCTAAATTTCCAGGAGAAGCAATACGAGCGGGCCCAAGCCTTTTATGACAGCACTTATCAGAATTTACCACGAAGCCACCCTTCCTACGAGCGGGTGGAAGCTCTCAAAGAAAGCCTGGACAAATTAGTGGCAAACCTTAAAACCATAGCCCTTCAGGATAGCTTGCTGGCGCTTTCTAAAATGGGCAGGGAACAACGCAAAGAGATTGTAGAGGAAATTATTCGCCAAAAAAAGGCGGAAGCCGAGGCCCAAAAACGAGCCGAGCAAGAAGCACAAATGGACCAACTGGCCTTTCAAAGTGGACAGGGCCGCGATGGGCCCGGCAACCTTCCGGGGATGGGCGGCGGAAGCCAGAAGTTTTACTTTTACTCCCCGCAGCTCCGTAGTGCCGGGGTGAGCCAATTTTTGGAGCGCTGGGGCAACCGAAAACTGGAAGACCACTGGCGCCGGAAGGATAAGAGTATTAATCCCAATACGCCGCAATCCGGAGCGGAAAGTAATGCCCAGGCAGACGCAGGGGGCACAGAAGGGGAAGAAACCCCTCCCGAATTTCAAATGGATACCTACCTGGCCCAGGTACCCATGACCGATTCCGCCAAGGCGCTAAGCCATGAAAAAATACAAGGTGCCTTGATGGAAAATGGCCTCTTGTACCAAGAAGAAATACAGGATTACCTTGCTACCATCAAAACCTATGAAGAGCTGCTGGAACGTTATCCCCATTATGAGAAAAAGGTTAAGGTGTGGTATGGCCTATACGTGAGCCATAAGGCCAATGACAATGCGCAGGCCGCTCAGCGCTATAAAAAGCTCATTTTAAAGAATCATCCGGATTCTAAGTATGCTTACCTCATTAAAAACGATGGCAAAAGTCCAGAACCTCCTGATCTCAAAAAAGTAAGGTTGGCTTATGAGAAGGCTTACCAAGCTTATGCCAAGGAGCGCTATTCCAATGCTCGCCAGCAGGCCAAGAAAGGCTTTGAACAGTACCCGCAAACCAAATACGGGCCGATGTTTTTGCTGCTCCAGGCGCTGGCCGAAGGCTACAACGGGGATGAAAAGGCCTACCGGGAATTGCTAAATAAAGTGTTAAAGCGGTTTCCCGACTCTGAGCAAGCGGCCAAGGCGGATGAACTGCTTAGCCAACTGCCCGCATCAGAAAAGGGAGGAGGTCAGGAAGCCAATAAGCAAGGGAAGTATAAACAGGACTTTTCCAGTATGCATCGCTACGTGGTTCTTTTTCCACAGAAAAGGGCAGACGCCAATAAAATTTCCATCGCCCTGGCCAACTTCAATCAGCGCTACTTTCCCAACGATCAACTCCGGGTAAAGACCATTATGATGGGCACCGATAAAAGTCTTATCTCGGTAAGTGGGCTAGCCAATAGGGACCGTGCCAAGCGCTACCTTAGTACGCTTGTTAACGAAAAGGCCCTTGAAAAAGAACTGATAAGCGTAAATTTTCAACAATTTGTAATTTCGAACGTAAATTTTTCTACTTTTTATCGCAGCCAGGACGTCTCAGGTTATAAAAAGTTTTATCAAAAAAATTACACTTCAGAAGGGAAATGATGAAAAAAGCTAAAGAAAACAGCAACCCCAGTCAAACGAGCAACCGGATCCTCTCGGGCACCTCACTGGAAGGGGAAGTGAAGTCCGATGGCGACTTTCGCGTGGATGGAAGCATTGATGGCACCATCGAAATTAGCGGTAAGCTGGTAGTAGGAGAACAAGGAAAAGTTAAGGGGGAGGTGAAATGCGGCTCTGCCAACATTAGCGGACGCCTGGAAGGCACGCTTCACGTAGAGGAACTTCTGAGCCTGGAAGAGTCCGCTCACCTACACGGCGATGTGTACACCGGCAAGATTTCCATCTTGCCAGGTGCGGAATTTACGGGATCCTGCAATATGGGCGCTGTGGTAAGGCAAATAGAAAAAAATGAGCAAAACGGAGCCAACCCCGCCAAAGCCCAATCGGCCCAGTGATAAGAAAAAAGGCCCCTTGCAACAATACGCGTTTTACTCGGCGCTGGGCTTTCAAATGCTGGCTATAATATTGGCTGGAGCTCTCTTGGGCGACTGGTTGGATGACACCTATCATATAGAAAAACGGCTTTTTACCATCGCCCTGAGTTTGTTATCTATCTTCCTGGCTCTTTTTATCACCCTGCGTAAAGTTCTTCGCCGCTCGTGAAAAAGCTTCTTTCTTATTGGTTGTTGCTTGTGACCCTCGGGCTGGCTTTAGGCAGCTTACACATTTGGGCGGTGCCCCAAATATTAGCCGTGGCAGAAGAGCTTCAGGAGCACCTTGGCGCCTTGTATATCTATCTCACCCTGCTTCACGGCATCGCTTATTCTCTTATCTGGTGGGTTTGGAAAAACGCCTTCGGCAAAACGGGTTTTGCCTTTCTAGCCTTGAGTTTGCTCAAATTGATGATCTCCGTTGGTGTACTTTACCCTTATTTGCAGGCGGGGTCGCTACGGGCCGAAGCCGTGGTACTTCACTTTATGGTCCCTTACTTTATCTTCTTGCTGCTGGAGCTGGGCGCTACTTATCGCTTGCTAAGCCATTTTACACCGGCTCGAAGCACTTAGAGAAATTTCGGTTTCATGGGGTTTGAAAGCAGGAATAGTTTCTACATTTGCAGCAATTTTAGAAAGGCCCCTTTAGACTCGCCCACGCTATGCCTAAAAAGTTATCCCTCAAAGCAATAACGCTTCTTCTTTTGGTCTTGGTCTCAAGCCGGCCCTTGCCTGCCGCCAGCGAAGCTGATGCGGAGCATGATGGCAAATTCGATCCTACCGAGACCATTATGCACCACATTGCTGATGCTCATAGCTTCCACATTGCCGGCGATCTGTCCCTGCCGCTCCCCGTTATTCTCTGGACGGAAAAAGGTCTGGTGAGCTTTTCCAGTAGTGAATTTCATCACGATAATCAGGGGAAACACCTTAGCCAGCCCCATAAGGGTATGCGCTTTCTAAAGTATCATAACGAAATATACCGGGCTGGAGAAGAGGGCGCCCTCGAAATGAACCAAGAAGGCCACCCGTCAAACCAGGCCCCCCTGGACTTCTCTATCACTAAAAATGTTTTCACCCTTTTTCTGGCGGCTTCTCTGCTGCTGCTTATCTTCATTCCGGTAGCTCAGGGATATAAAAACCGACAAGTGCCTAAAGGCCTGGCCAGCTTCATGGAGCCCCTGGTCCTCTTCGTGCGGGATGAAATAGCCCAACCCAACATCGGACCTAAGTACGTCCGCTATATGCCCTATTTGCTTACCCTGTTCTTTTTCATTTGGATCATTAACCTAATCGGCCTGGTGCCCTTTTTCCCTTTCAGTGCAAACCTGAGCGGCAACATCAGTTTTACCCTCACCCTGGCGGTGCTGGCGCTCCTGGTGGTAAACTTTAGCGGGAATAAGCACTACTGGAAACACATCCTATTGCCCAAGCCCTGGTGGCTTGCCCCCATTTTGCTCCCCATCGAAATCCTGTCCAACGTGGTGATCAAGTTTTTTGCCTTGATGATCCGTCTTTTTGCCAATATTACCGCTGGCCACATTGTGGTTCTTAGCCTCGTGTCTTTAGTATTTATTTTCAGGTCCCTGGCCATGTCCGCTGTTTCGGTACCCTTTACCCTCTTTATCATGGTGCTGGAGCTGTTGGTAGCGGCCCTGCAAGCTTTTATTTTCACTCTGCTTACGGCCTTGTTTATTGGTCAGGCGGTAGACGAAGCCCATTAAGTCCCTGGCGTGGGGCTAAATTTTGTAGAAATGCTTTTTTGTTTGTTTAATTTAAATTCTGAATCGCTATGAGTTTTGCAGCTATTGGAGCTGGACTAGCCGTTATCGGTGCCGGTATTGGCATTGGTCAGGTTGGGGGACGTGCCATGGAAGGCATCGCCCGTCAGCCGGAAGCCAGCGGAAAGATCCAGACCGCTATGATCATTGCCGCCGCCCTCGTGGAAGGGGTTGCCCTTTTCGGCGTGGTAGTGGCCCTGATCAAGTAAGGTATCCAAAACCTACCGGGGTGCTGCGGGGATTGCCCGTGACCCCGGTAGTTTTACCCACAGCGATTCCGTTTTTACCCATGTGCCCCCTTTTTAAAAATAATTTTCCGCTATGACTTTGCTCGAAATTAATCCGCTGGTAAAACCAGACATCGGCATTATCTTCTGGACCACGGTCACTTTTGTGATCTTGCTCGTTATCCTCCGGGCCTTTGCCTGGAAGCCCATCCTTTCTTCTGTGAAGAACCGCGAAAAGTCCATCGAAGACGCCCTGGCCTCCGCCGAAAAGGCCCGCGAGGAAATGGAACGCCTCCAGAGCGATAATGAACGAATCCTCCAGGAGGCCCGTCAAGAGAGAGATAAAATCCTTAAGGAAGCTCGGGAAACGCGCGATAAAATGGTGAACGAAGCCAAAGATGAGGCGTCTCAACAAGCGGATAAAATGATCGCCAACGCTCAAGAACAAATCGAAAATCAGAAGCTTGCCGCCATTACCGATCTCAAAAACCAAGTCGCCGAAATGAGCATCGATATTGCCGAAAAAGTGCTCAAAGAAGAGCTTAGCGATAAAAAGAAGCAGAGCCAGCTGGTAGCCGATGAGCTTAAAGAATTTAAACTCAATTAAGCTATGCCGGTAACCAAACTTGCCCGCGTATACGCTAAAGCCCTCCTGGACCTGGCCGTGGAGCAAAATAATCTCCCTACTGTGCGCGAAGAGATCGGCCATATTAAGGCGGTCTTGAAAGCTTCTCCCGACCTCGAACGGGCGCTGGGAAGCCCGGTGGTCAAAGACGACCAAAAGCGGGCGGTGTTTAGCAGCATTTTTAAAGATAAACTGGGAGAGCTCACGCTCCGCTTTGCAGACTTGCTCATCCGGCAAGGCCGAGGGGCTCAGTTTAAGGCCATTTTCCAAGCCTTTGAGGAGGCTTTCCTGCGGTTCAAAGGTATCCGCGCGGCGGTGGTCACCACCGCCTACGAACTATCCGCTCAGGAAGAGCAGGATATAAAAGAAAAACTCGCCCAGCTAAGCGGACAAGACATTCAACTGGAGAAAAAAATAGACCCTGACCTGATAGGGGGTATGATCCTGCGCATGGGCGACCGCCAGTACAATGGCAGCGTGGCCGCCGAACTAAAACGGCTCCGGCGAGAGTTTAAAACCAATCAGTACATCTCCGAACTTTAATCATCTTAGAATCCCCTTAAGCAATCCATCATATGGCAGAAGTAAATCCCGCTGAAGTTTCAGCCATCCTCCGGCAGCAGCTCTCCGGATTCAAAAGCGAGTCCGACCTCGAAGAGGTGGGCACCATCCTCCAGGTAGGCGACGGTATAGCCCGGGCTTACGGCCTGAGCAATGCCGAGTCGGGTGAACTGGTAGAATTCGAATCCGGCCTCCGCGGCATCGTTCTGAACCTGGAAGAAGACAATGTCGGTATCGTACTCCTCGGCGACGATGACGAGATAAAAGAAGGCTCCACGGTAAAACGCACCGGCCTTATCGCATCCCTGAAAGTAGGGGATGGCATGGTGGGCCGCGTAGTGGACACCCTTGGTAAACCGATCGACGGGAAAGGGCCCATCAAAGGCGAAACCTACGAAATGCCCATCGAGCGCAAGGCCCCCGGCGTTATTTACCGCCAGCCCGTAAACGAGCCGCTACAAACCGGAATTAAGTCTATCGATGCGATGATTCCCGTAGGCCGAGGCCAGCGCGAGCTCATCATTGGCGACCGCCAAACCGGGAAATCTACCGTGGCCATCGATACCATCATTAATCAGCGCGAATTTTACGAAGCCGGGGAGCCCGTTTTCTGTATTTATGTGGCCGTTGGCCAAAAGGGTTCTACCGTAGCCGGAATCGCCAAAACCCTGGAAGAAAAAGGCGCCATGGATTATACCGTAATCGTGGCCGCCAACGCTTCCGATCCGGCCCCTATGCAGTTTTACGCCCCCTTTGCCGG
>CAJXMS010000143.1 GCA_913056475.1 uncultured Bacteroidota bacterium | reverse complement strand
CGCGAAGCTTCCCACTATCCCGATCCGCTGCGCATAGCCGATGTAGGCTGCGGCGGAGGCGATGCCCTCCATTACCTCACTCGCCAGCCCGGTCTGGCGGAGCGTCAATTAGCACTCACAGGGCTCGATCACAATACTTTAGTACTTGATTACGCCCGGCAGCATCACGCTCATCCGCTCATCCGCTACCAGCAGCTTGACGCTCTAAATTCCTGGCCTGCGCAGCAGTATCACTTGATATGCTTCAATTTAGTGCTGCATCACTTTACCGATGCCCAGCTCATCACCCTTTTGCAGCGGGCTTCCCGGCATGGCCGGAGCCTGCTTATAACCGACTTGCACCGCAGCCGGCTGGCCTACGCCGGCTTTGCTTGTCTGGCCCGCTTACTGGGTTTTTCCCAGGTGAGCCGGCACGACGGCCTCCTAAGCGTCCGCAAAAGCTTCATTCGCCGGGATTGGCACCGGATTTGCCAATCAGCCGGCTTGCCCACTCCGGAAGTATCCTGGCGGTGGGCCTTCCGCTGGGCCGTCATAATACGGCCTGGCGGCCAAATGTAATGGGCCCCACTCGTTTCACTTTGCCCCACAACTATTACCTTGCCCCCCGAATATGTCGTAGGAATCATGCCTCAAGAACACCGCTTCAGCGAAGTACCCCGTCCCAAAATACTTTCGGCCGCCCGGGCACTGCCTGCTTATCACCGTAAAACGGAGGAAATTTTACCCTACGTCGAAAAATGGCTCAGCGATCAACCCGAGCGTTTTCGCAAAAAGGTCCTCCGGCTCTTCCGCAATGCCCAGGTAGACGAGCGCTACAGTATTATGCCGCCCGAAGAGGTCTTTCGGGAAACTTCCTTCGAAGAGAAAAACCGGCTTTACGCCCAAGCCATGACAGACCTGGGCGAGCAGGCCCTACAAAAGGCCCTCGCCGCCGCCCGCCTGCAGCCGGAGCAGCTAGACTACATCATTACCGTAAGCTGTACCGGCATTATGATCCCCAGTGTAGACGCCTATCTGATCAACCGGCTGGTGCTGCGGGAAGATATTATCCGCCTACCCGTTACCGAAATGGGCTGCGCGGGTGGTACAGCAGGCCTTATCTATGCTCAGCGGCTTTTGCGGGCCCACCCCGGGGCCCGGGCGGCTGTCCTGGCCCTGGAATCGCCTACCAGCACCCTGCAGCATCGAGACTACAGCATGACCAATATGGTAAGTACGGCCATCTTTGGCGATGGCGCCGCCTGTGCCATTTTGGGCCCTGATCCTGACCGCTTGCGGCCGGCCATTATGGGAGAAGGAATGTACCACTTCTTTGACGAACCCGATATGATGGGCTTCCAATTGCGCAACACCGGTTTGCAAATGGTGCTGGATGTAGCGGTGCCCGAAAAGATTGATAGCCAAATTGATGATATTTTAATCCCTTTCTTAAAAAAGCAAGGCAGCTCCCTGGAAGCAATTGACCATTTCCTTTTTCATCCCGGAGGCCGTAAAATTGTGCAAACCGTGGAAGAAAGGCTCCGGCCCTTGGGCAAAGACATAGACCTTACCAAGCAGGTACTGCGCCAATTTGGAAACATGAGCAGCGCTACCATCCTTTACGTGCTGGCCGAATGCCTGGAACAACAGCGTGCCCGGGAAGGCGATCAAGGCCTTATGCTCAGTTTCGGTCCCGGCTTTTCTGCCCAGCGGCTGTTTTTAAAATGGCAATTTTGAGCGTATGAGACCGGTAGCATTAATACTAGGCGCCAGCAGTGGCATGGGCTGGGCCGCCGCCCATCACCTGGCCACCGAAGGCTACGACCTTATTCTCGTATACCGGGAGCGCCGGGCCGGCCAGCGTCGCATGGAAGAAGCAGCCGAAACCTGGCGCCAGGAGGGAGGCGGCCTGCGCGTTTGGCTGCATAATTGCGACGCCTTAGACCCGGACCGTATGGAAGTAATACTTAAGCAAGCGCAGGAGAACGGTCTGCAAATTAAAGTTTTACTGCATAGCATAGCGCTGGGAAATCTCCGCCCTCTTTTAGCGCCCGCCGGAGCAGATCAGACCTCCAGCCTAAGCCGAAGTGATATGCAGCGTACCTTTACCGCTATGGCTCAAAGCTACCACAGCTGGGCCCAGGCCCTGCTAGCTAAAAGCGCCCTGGCCCCCGAAGCTTGTTTGCTGGCCCTTACCAGTGAAGGAGCGCGCCGGGCCTGGCCGCATTACGGCGCCGTGGCAGCAGCCAAAGCCGCCCTGGAGGCCATCAATCGACAATTGGCGCTGGAGCTAGCGCCCCTGGGGCATCGAGCCAATTTATTGCAACCAGGGGTTACCGATACGCCGGCGCTGCGTCTTATTCCCGGCAGCGATCGCCTGCTGAATGACACCCAGAAAAGGCATCCGGCCAGCCGGCTCACGGAGCCCCGGGATGTGGGCCGGGTGGTGGGGCTCCTGGCCCGGCCGGAGGCCCGTTGGATCAATGGAGCGGTAATTCCTGTAGACGGAGGGGAATCCATCGCATGAGCCGCTACCAGTACATCCTCGATCAGCTGCCCTATGGCCCCGGCTTTTGCTTTGTCGATGGTTTAGAAGAGGTTTCGGAAACCGCCATTAGGGGCTATTATCACTTCCGGGAAACCGCTCCTTTTTACCGGGATCATTTCCCGCAAAAAGCCCTTACCCCCGGGGTGTTATTGGTAGAATGTATGGCGCAAATTGGCTTGGTGTGCCTGGGGATACATTTGGCCGGCAGGCCTGATAATGAAACGCCCCAAGGAGCGCCACCGCTGGTGCTCACCGAATCGAATGTTATCTATGAAAGCACCGTGCCTCCCGGAGAAATCGTGCGGGTAGAGGCGCAGCGCAAGTACTGGCGCCTGGGGAAGTTAAAGTGCACGGTAGCGCTGTTTCGGAGCGATGGGCAGCGGGCCGTTTACGGCACCCTGGCCGGTATGCAGCCCCGAAGCAGGCCCGCTTAAAGGCTGCGTTGGACGGTTTGGAAAACTTTACCGTTTTCGCACTTGAGGGTTTTGTGCGGAAACTTGAGAATAAGCGAATAATCATGGCTCGCCATGAGAATCGTGCGCTGATTTTGCAAGATGCTTTCCAGCAGGTGCATGATATCTTCGCTGGTATTGGGGTCTAAGTTGCCGGTAGGCTCATCGGCCAGGATAAGCTGGGGGTCATTGAGCAGGGCACGCGCTATGGACACCCTCTGCTGCTCTCCGCCCGAAAGTTGGTGGGGCATTTTATGGCCTTTAGAGGCCATATTCACTTGGTGGAGCACTTCCTCAATTTTATTTTTCATTTCCGTTTTGCTCTTCCAGCCGGTAGCGCGGAGTACGAAGCGCAGATTTTCCGTAACCGAACGGTCTATGAGCAGCTGGAAATCCTGAAAAACGATGCCCAGCCGGCGACGGAGTTCGGGAATTTGCCGTTGCTGCAGTTCCTGGAGGGGTATACCGCATACTTCTCCGGTGCCCTGGGTAAGCGGAAGGTCGCCGTAAAGGGTTTTCAGAAGGCTGGATTTGCCGCTGCCGGTAGCACCGATAAGGTAGTAGAACTCGCCTTGATTGATCATCAGGTCTACGTCTTGCAGCACCAAATGAGGGCCCTGGAAAATGGCCGCATCCTGCAGGGAAATGATGGGATCATTGCTCATAAGTGCACAAACTTAGCTAATATCTGGCTGGAAAGCTGCTGGCCGCTAGAAAAGCCGGAGGCCACATACGTCAATAAAAATTAACAAGCGGCGTTTGATAAATAGCATCGTGGTGAACGGAGCTTGGCGCCTATTATAAGCTATTTTCGAGGGGTGGCATATATTTCTACAAATTTACTGAGCTTGAAATACTTACTTTCTTTATCGCTTCTTTTAATGGGTTATGTTGAGCCCCTTTCCGGCCAAGTGGGGCCCCTTCCGGAGCAGGCCATCTATCAGAAGGCGCTCAACCTGTACGAGCAGGAACAATACGCGCAGGCCCAGTGGCGCTTTGATCAGGTGCGGGAAGCGGTTGGTTCTTATGATAGGCAAACCCGTGCTAATGCCACCTATTATGCGGCCCGCTGCGCCATGAAGCTTTATAATGGCGATGCCAGCGACCGGGTGGAGCGCTTTGCTGAACTATACCCTGGCAATGCCCGGGGCAACCAACTATTCCTTCAATATGCCCACAACCGGATGGCGCTGAAAAGCTACCGCCGGGCCAGCCGGTACTATCGGAAGGTAAACCCCCAGGTACTTAGCGCCAGCCAGCAAGCGGAGTATACTTTTAAATTAGGGTACAGCCTTTTGCAGCAAGATTCTATTGAGGCCGCCCGCCAGCAGTTTTTTGCCCTCAAAGATGGGCAAAGCGCTTACGCTGGATCGGCCCGCTATTATTACGCCCACTTGCTTTATGCGGATAGCAATTACCGCCAGGCTTTGCAAAATTTCCTGCCCTTGCAAGAGGATCCCAATTTTGGCGGTCTGGTCCCTTATTATCTGGCCCACATTTACTACCGACTCAATAATTACGATAAACTAATAGAAGTGGGGCAAGCCCTGCTAAAAAAGGCCACTCCCAGCCGCATTCCCGAAATTGCCAAGCTTATAGCGGACGCCCACTACGAAAAAGCCCAATATCCACAAGTAGTGCGGTACCTCAGGCTCTACGACGAAAAAGGAGGCGCCATGCGGTCCAAAATTAACTTTCAGGCGGGCTACGCCCTCTACCAGATGGGGGAGTACCGGCAGGCCTTAGGGTATTTCAATAAGATCACCGGGGGAGCCAAGAAGCTGCGCCAAAATACCTATTACCACCTGGCCGATTGTTACCTTAAAATAGGCCGGAAGCAAGAGGCCCGCAACGCGTTCAAAGCCGCTACGGATTACGACCAAATTCCGGGCTTAAGGGAAGATGCCTTCTTCCACTACGCTAAGCTTAGTTACGAGCTGAATGACCCCTTTCGCGATGCCCTGGCCACCCTTCGGGCCTTTATAGATGCCTTTCCACAAAGCGAACACCGCCGAGAGGTACAAGCCCTCCTGGCCGATATGTACGTAAGTTCTCGCAACTACGAAAAGGCGCTGGCAGCTATCGAAGCGGCGGGGCTCCAAAATGCCCAAATGCAAGCGCTCTACCAAAAAATTGCCTTTTACCGCGCGAACGCCCTTTATAAAAATGGCCAGTATGCGGCCGCTCTCCAGCACTACCGGCAATCGCAAGACTACCCGCGCAGCAACCGCTTCGTGCTCCTTTCTCAATATTGGATCGGGGAAGCCCTGTATCAACTGGAAGAGCTGACCAAAGCCCGGGCCGCCTGGCAAGAGTTTCAAACCAGCCCGGGAGCGGCTTTACTGGCCAACCTGTTTAATCGTTCTTTCTATAATACCGGGTACACGTATTATCAGGAGCAGGATTATGCTGCGGCCGCAGAAGATTATCGCCGCTTTGTGAATAATGCCGAACAAGACAGCGATCGCCGAGCCGATGCCTATTTGCGCCTGGGAGACTGCTATTTCCGAACGGGAGGCTACCTGGTGGCGGCTCGTTTTTACAAAAAAGCCATCGCGGCCAAGGTGCGCCAAGGCGATTACGCGCTGTATCAACGGGCTAAATGCCTGGGCCTAGCCGGGGAAACGGACAAGAAAGTGGCCCTGCTCCGCCGCATGAAACGGGATTTTCCCCAAAGCAGTCTCCGGCAGGATGCAGCCTACGAAGTGGCGCTCACTTACCTCCGTAACGATCAGTATCCCCCGGCTTTGCAGGCCTTAAAGCAGTTTAAACAGCAATTTCCGCAATCTTCCCGGATAGCCCAGGCCTCCCTACAAGAAGGCTTGATCTACAGTAATATGGATCAGAACAGCCAGGCCATACGGAAGTATAAAGAAGTGGTAAAACAACACCCGGGTACCGATGCCGCCCTGGAAGCAGTACGGCTGGCCGAAATCGCCTACAAACGTGAAAATAAAGTAGATGCCTACTTAGACTGGGTGGCTCAGGTAGACTTTATCGATTACGATAGCAGCAAACTAGATAGTACCGCCTTCAACGCAGCCCTGGAGCGCTATTCCATGAATCAATGGGAACCCGCCTTGGATCAGTTTGCGGGTTATCTCAAGCGTTTCA
>CAJXMS010000142.1 GCA_913056475.1 uncultured Bacteroidota bacterium | reverse complement strand
GTTTCCAGGGGATCGGGGTCCTCCGTTTCCGGCAGGTAGCGACTGGCCCAGGCGGCGATCATTTCGCCGGCGTATTCGGCATCGGCGCCTTTGCTCAGCAGGTGATCAGCGCCGTCCAGGGAGATAAAGCTCTTGGGGTGGTGGGCATTTTCGTAGAGGTAGCGGGCGTTTTCGATGCCTACCGTGCGGTCCTGGGGCGCGTGCAGGAAAAGCAGAGGGCGGCCTTTTAATTTTTCCAGGGCCCCTTTCATGCCGTGGTTTTCCAGGTCTTCTACGAATTGCTTTTTGATGATAAACTTGCGGCCGGCCAGGTGGACGGCAGCCTCACCGTTTTCCTTGATGGTATCCAGGTCTTCATTCATCAGCTTAAGCACGTGCTCGGGTTCGCAGGGGGCGCCGATGGTGGCTACGGCGCTGATGCCGGGCAGCTCGCCCGCGGCCATCAGTACCGAAGCTCCGCCCAGGGAATGGCCGATCAGCAGGTCGGGCGTTTGGTACTGCTCTTCCACGAAGTGGTAGGCGGCTTCCAGGTCTTCTACATTGGAGGAGAAGTTGGTCTCCGAAAAGTCGCCCGCGCTGTCGCCCAGCCCGGCAAAGTCAAAGCGCAGCACCCCAAAACCGCGCTGGGTAAGGGCCCGGGCTATTTTGCGCACGCTGCGCAGGTCTTTATTGCAGGTAAAACAGTGGGCAAAGAGGGCAAAGTGCCGTGGCTTTTCGGCCGCCGGAAGTTCTACCATCCCGGTGAGGCGTACGCCCTGGCCGTTTTCAAAATGAACTTCTTGTGCTTTCATAAGAAGGGAACCGATTTTTTAGCTCTACGCGAAGTACGTTAAAAATCCCGCCTTTGCTCGTCGGCTGGCCAACACATTTGGCCGGCAGGCCCAGAGGAAGCAAGCAGATGGGCCCACACCCTCTTAAATAACAAAAGGCAGCACTATGGCTGCCTTTTACTACTGGACCAAAGCGCCCGGTCCAGTAATCATATTTATGTTACGCAAAATATAAATATAAATATACAAAAAGGCAGGGGCTGACAAAAGGCGGCCGCTGCCCATCTACTGCCACGCCCCCAAAAATGCCCTACTTTAGCGCTTGCTGATAAGAATACTCCTCCCCATGGCCCAATCCCGCTCCAAGCTCTTCCTGCTCGATGCCTACGCGCTGATCTATCGCTCGTACTTTGCCTTTATCAAAAATCCGCGCGTTACCTCTCAAGGCCTGGATACCTCCGCCATCTTTGGCTTTACCAATACGCTCCTGGAGGTGCTGGAAAAACACGCCCCTACCCACATCGCCATCGTGTACGATACCGATAAGCCTACCTTTCGCCACGAAGAGTACGAGGAATACAAGGCCCAGCGCGACGAAACGCCCGAGGCCATCAAAATATCGGTGCCCTACATCCGCCGGCTGGCCGATGCTTTTAACATCCCCTTCATAGGGGTGGATGGTTACGAGGCCGACGACGTGATCGGTACTCTGGCCAAGATGGCCGAACAGGAAAACTTTGAGGTCTTTATGATGACGCCCGATAAGGATTTTGGGCAGCTGGTAAGCGAGCATATCTTCATGTACCGCCCGGGCCGGATGGGCAATGCCGCCGAAACCTGGGGCGTGGAAGAGGTCAAAAAGCGCTTTGACATCGAAAAGGTGGCCCAGGTGGTGGACTACCTGGGCATGATGGGCGATAGTGTGGACAATATCCCCGGCATTCCCGGCGTGGGCGCCAAAACGGCCGCCAAGCTGCTCAGGCAGTACGGCAGCATGGAAGCCATGTACGAGCAGGCGCAGGATATCAAAGGCAAGCTGGGCGAAAAGATCCGCGACCATCAGGAGCAGGCGCTGCTCAGTAAGCACCTGGCCCGCATCATTACCGATGTGCCGGTAGATTTTGACCCTAAGGAACTCACCAAAGACCCGGTAGACGAGGAAAAAGTAAAGACGCTCTTCCAGGAGCTGGAATTTCGCAATATGCTTAAGCGCGTGACCGGCGATAAAATAGATCAGCCCGTGGCCGCTGCCGCGCCGCCTCAGGGCGGGCAAACCGACCTTTTTCAAACGGCCTCGAAAGGGGAAGGGGAGGCGCCCGAGAAGGGCGGATCGGGTCTGAAAACCCTCGAAGATGTGGACCACCTCTACCAGTTGGTGCAGCACCCGCGCGAGCGCAAACTGCTGTTGGAATACTTACTTCAGCAAGAAGAGGTGTGCTTTGATACAGAAACCACCGCCCTGGACACCGCCCAGGCGGAGCTGGTGGGCATCGCCTTCAGCTATGCCCCGCACAAGGCCTACTACCTCCACCTGCCGGAGGGGCAGGAAAAGGAGGTACTGGAGGAATTCCGGCCCTTTTTCGAGGACGTGAAAATCGTCAAAATAGGCCAAAACATCAAGTACGACCTCGCCGTGCTCTACCAATACGGCATGTCCGTAAAAGGACCGCTCTGGGATACCATGCTGGCCCACTACTTGCTGGAACCCGATCAGCGCCATAACCTGGACGTACTGGCCGAGACCTATCTGCGCTACCAGCCCCAGCCCATCAGCGAGCTCATCGGCAAAAAAGGCAAAAAACAACTCAACATGCGCCAGGTGAGCCCGGAGCGCATCGCCGAATACGCCGGCGAGGATGCCGACCTTACCTATAAGCTTAAGCTGGTACTGGACGAAAAGCTCTCCGGCAAGCTGCGCGAGGTGTTTGAAACCATCGAAATGCCCCTGGTGCCGGTCCTGGCAGAAATGGAAAGCGAGGGCATTAACCTGGACGTGGAGGCCCTTCGCAAGCTGTCCAAAACCCTGGCAGAAGACATCCAAAATCTGGATCAGGAAATCCACCAGCGGGCGGGCGTGGGCGATTTTAACATCGCTTCGCCCCGGCAGCTCGGCGAGGTGCTCTTCGATAAGCTCCAGCTCAAAAAGAAACCCAAAAAGACCAAAAGCGGCCAGTACGCCACCTCGGAAGACGTGATGCTGGAATTGGCCGCCGAGCACGACATCGCCCAAAAAGTGCTGGACTACCGCCAGCTCCAAAAACTCAAAAACACCTACGTAGACGCCCTGCCCGATCTCATAAATCCCCGCACCGGCCGCGTACACACCAGCTTCAATCAGGCCGTGGCCGCCACCGGGCGCCTCAGCAGCCAGAACCCCAATCTGCAGAACATCCCCATCCGCACCGAACGCGGCCAGCTCGTGCGCCGCGCCTTCATACCGCGCGATGACCAGCACCTCATCCTGGCCGCCGACTACAGCCAGATAGAGCTGCGCCTCATCGCCGAGCTCAGCGGCGAGGAAAACATGATGGCCGCCTTCCGCGCCGGCGAAGACATCCACGCCGCCACCGCTGCCCAGGTTTTTGGCGTAAAACCCACGGAAGTCACCCGCGAGCAGCGCAGCAATGCCAAAACGGTCAATTTTGGCATCATCTACGGCGTAAGCGCCTACGGTCTTTCTCAGCAGACCAGCCTCAGCCGCAGCGAGGCCGCCGAGATCATCAAAAGCTATTTCCAGAGCTACCCGGCCATCAGCCAGTACATGGAAGACCAGAAAGAACGGGCCCGCAAGCAGGGCTACGTAGAAACCATCACCGGCCGCCGCCGCTACCTGCGCGATATCAACAGCCGCAACCCCACCGTCCGCGGCCACGCGGAGCGCAACGCCGTAAACGCCCCCATCCAGGGCAGCGCCGCCGACATCATCAAGCGCGCCATGATCCAGATCGCGCCCCTGCTGCGCAACACCCGCACCCGCATGCTCCTCCAGGTGCACGACGAGCTCGTATTTGACGCCCATCGCAGCGAGATCGAGGACCTCAGCCCCCGCATCCAGGAAATCATGCAAACCGCCGCCACCACCCAGGTGCCCCTCGAAGTAGAGGTAGGTACCGGCCAGAATTGGCTCGAGGCGCATTAAGCCTTCGGCTTATGGCTTTTTTTCCGGCCTCACCGGCCAAATGTGTTTCCGGCCGCTTCCCGGTTTTCCGCTTTAAGCCTGCTTTCCCTCGCTTTCCGCATCTTCGAGTGGGGCGCTCGCCAGGAGCGCGGCCTCCTACCGGTCCTCGAAGGACTTTCACCCTTGACCTACCGTCCTACTGGTAAAGGCTGAAAGCCTTTTATTCATTAGCCTGGGCTTGGCAAGCCCAGGGGAAAGACACGATCATGCCCCAGGCAAGGCTGTAGGCCTTGCTATGGATGCACCCCGGAACCGGTAATACAAGGGCTTCCCCCTTGGCCTACCGCGGTGGGCCCCCTGCCTGGGGTTGCCAACCCCAGGCTAAGTAATGCAAGGGCCTTGCCCTTGGCCTACCGCCCGCAGGACCCTTCCAGGGCGCAAACAATGCAAGGGCCTTGCCCTTGACCTACCGCCCTACTGGAAAAGGGGAAAAGCCTTTCATTCAATAGCCTGGGCTTGGCAAGCCCAGGGGCCCGGCCCGGTAAGGAAAGCCTCCTTAAAACCTATGGGGTGGAACCTACCATAAATCAAACACGCAGCCCCTTCGCTCAGGCTTAGTAACTTCGCAGCCCTGAAAAAATCTGACGCCCACTCCTTATGGATTACCGCCCCGGTGAAATTGAGCCCAAATGGCAAGCCCATTGGCGAGAGAAAGAAACCTTCCGCGCTGAAGAAAAACCCGATGTACCCAAGTATTACGTCTTGGATATGTTCCCTTATCCCTCCGGAGCCGGGCTGCACGTAGGCCATCCCCTGGGTTACATTGCTTCGGATATCGTGGCGCGCTACCACCGGCACCTGGGCTATCAGGTGCTGCATCCCATGGGCTATGACTCCTTTGGCCTCCCGGCCGAGCAATACGCCATCCAAACCGGGCAGCACCCCGCCAAAACCACCGAAGCCAACATAGCCCGCTACCGTCAGCAACTCGATCAGATGGGCTTTTCCTTTGACTGGAGCCGCGAGGTACGTACCTCCGATCCCGACTTTTATCGGTGGACGCAGTGGATTTTCCTTCAGCTATTCGAAAGCTGGTACAACCGCGCCACCGAGCGGGCCGAGTCGATCTCTACCCTGCTTAAGCACTTCCGGCGGCACGGCACGGAGGGGCTGCAGGCGCACACCACTTTTGAAGGGCAGTTTACCCCCCAGGAATGGCTAGAGACCCCACCGGCCCGGAAAGAAGAGATCCTCCAGCACTTTCGCCTGGCTTACCGCAGCGAAAGCACCGTAAATTGGTGCCCTGCCCTGGGCACTGTGCTGGCCAACGATGAGGTGAAAGAGGGCTATAGCGAGCGCGGCGGCCACCCGGTGATCCAAAAGAAAATGATGCAGTGGAGCCTCCGGGTTACGGCTTATGCCGACCGCCTTGAAGCGGGCCTGAACAGCATTGACTGGCCCAGTTCCATCGTAGAAGCCCAGCGCAACTGGATAGGCCGCTCGGAAGGGGCGCGGGTACTCTTTGGCCTACCTGGTCGCGAGGAAAAAATTGAGGTTTTTACCACCCGCCCGGATACGCTGTTCGGTGTCACCTTCATGGTACTGGCCCCCGAACATCCTCTTGTAGATCAACTCACTACCGCCGAGTATACCTCTTCTGTAAAAGATTACCAGGAAAAGGCCGCACGGCGCAGCGAAAGGGAGCGTATGGCGGAGGTCAAGCAGGTGACGGGGGCTTTTACGGGGGCCTACGCCCGGCATCCCTTCAGCGGGGAGCGCCTTCCCATTTGGATAGCTGACTATGTGCTGGCCGGTTACGGCACCGGCGCCGTAATGGCCGTGCCCGCCCACGACAGCCGGGACTGGACTTTTGCCAAAACTTTTAACCTGCCCCTCCGGCAGGTGGTAGCGGGCGGCGATATAGAAAAGGGCGCGCACGATGCCCAGGAAGGCACCCTGGAGCAGAGCGATTTCCTCAACGGCCTGCCCGTGGCGCAGGCCATTTCCCGGGCCATTGAGGCGCTGGAGGCGAAAGACGCCGGCCGGGGAGAGATCAATTACCGCCTCCGGGACGCCATCTTTGGGCGCCAGCGTTATTGGGGCGAACCCATTCCTATTTATTACGAAGACGGCGTACCGCATCCGGTTCGCGAAACCCATCTCCCGCTGGAACTGCCCGAAGTAGATCAGTACCTGCCTACCGAGACGGGC
>CAJXMS010000141.1 GCA_913056475.1 uncultured Bacteroidota bacterium | reverse complement strand
AATTGTTAAATCGTTTAACTGTTTGGTAACCTGTTTAATTTGCTATGCACTATCACGTCTATGCCTTTGAAAAGCTCGAGGTTTGGCAGCTCGGTCGCCGGATTAAAAAGGAAGTTTATAAGGTAACGCAGCAATTCCCCAAAGAGGAAAAGTTTGGCTTGGTGTCGCAATATCGCCGAGCGGCGGGAAGCATCACGGCCAATCTTGCGGAGGGAAGTGGCCGCGCTACTCAATCAGATAAGGCCCACTTTACCAATGTAGCCTATTCCAGTGGGCTGGAGTGTCTCGACCATTTGATAACCGCCTACGATCTCTCTTATGTGGAAGAAGACACTTATAAAAAGTTAAGGGTCCAATACGACGAATTACTGAATAAATTAAACCGCTTCTATAAATCCCAGTTGAAAAACAAAAACTTAAAAACCCACCTGAACCGCCCCTAAAGCGCCCCCAGTTACCCAGTTACCCAGTTACCCAGTTACCCAGTTCAACAGTTCAACAGTTACCCAATTAAACAGTTACCCAGTTCAACGATTCAACCAGCAAGCAAGCTCTCCTTTGGCCGGTGAGGCCTAAAACAATTCATACCCCACGCTGAGGATAAACTGATTGACGCGGAGGTCCGTGTCAAATTGGGTATTGTTCAGCACGATCTGGCGGGCGGTGGCGGTGATGGGGCCTTCGTAACGGGCCTCTACCAAAAAATCGCCCAGCTTAAGGGCGGCCCCTACCTGGTAGCCCATCGTGCCCTGTGCGAGCTGGTTTTCCAGGGCGCCTTCCCGGGTGGGGAGGTTAACGCTGTACACGCCGCCGCCGTACACGCGCAGGGGGCCAAAGCTGGTGCCCACCAGGAGGGGCAGGTCGATGCGCTGGAAATTCAAGGTGCCGCTGGTATCGGGGCCGTTGACCGCCGTGGCGGTAAAGTCCTTGTGCAGCTGGGTGTAGAGCGCCTCCGGCCGGACAAAGAAGTTGGCCAACTGCACCCGGAAAAACAGCCCCCCGTGGTAGCCCCACTGGCGGTCGGGCGCGGTGGCCTGCTGGAAGGTGGCGTTGGGATTAAAGTCTTTTAGCTGCATGCCCACCGTATTGGCGCCCGCTTTCAGGCCCATGTGTACCTGGCCGTGCGCAGCGGCGCCCAGCAGGAGGAGCAGCGCAAAGGGGAAAATGATCTTTTTCATGGCAGGTGATTTAAAGATTCGGTAATAGCTGCTGGCAAGCTTGCCGCTTGCAAAGGAGCAAAAAATTCCTGGCCGGTGATCTGCTCGTAGAGGGCGCGGTAGCGCTCGCTCACCCGGCTGATAAAGGCCTCGGGCAGGGTGGGGATGCTTTGGCCGGCCTGGCCCTGGAAGCCTTGCTCGATGAGCCACTGGCGGACGAATTCTTTGCTGAGCTGTTCTTGCGGCGCGCCCGCCTTTTGACGGGCCTCGTAACCGTCCCGGTAAAAGTAACGGCTGCTATCGGGGGTATGGAGCTCATCGATGAGGATCACCTCTCCTTTGGCCGTGAGGCCAAACTCGTACTTGGTATCCACCAGGATAAGGCCCCGGGCGGCGGCCATTTCCTGCCCGCGGGCAAAGAGCCGGCGGGTATAGCTTTCCAGCTGGGCGTACTCCGCTTCAGGCACCAGGCCTTGCGCTAAGATCTCCTCCCGGGATATGTCGGTATCGTGGCCGCCCTGCGGGGCCTTGGTGGTGGGGGTGATGAGCGGTTCGGGCAGGGGATCGTTTTCGTGCAGGCCTTCGGGCAGAGCTTGGCCGCAGATGGAGCGTTTCCCGGCCCGGTATTCGCGCCAGGCGTGGCCGGCCAGGTAGCCGCGGATCACCATTTCCACCGGGTAGGGCCGGGCGCGGCGGCCCAGGGTGGCCATGGGATGGGGCATGGTCAGCTTCCAGTTGGGCACAATATCGGCCGTGGCGTCCAGGAAGTGATTGGCCATTTGGTTGAGCACCGCCCCCTTGTAGGGAATGCCCTGGGGCAGCACCACGTCAAAGGCCGAGAGGCGGTCGGTAGCCACCAGCACCAGCAGCTCCTCCCCGATGCGGTACACATCGCGCACCTTGCCACGGTAAAAGTGGCTTTGGCCGGGCAATTTTAATTCACTGTAGCGCAAGGGGCTGGGGCTGGGCATGGGCTTTAGTTTTGAGCGCGGGGCGGCTGGCGTTCTTCTTCGGTCTGGTAGGCATCGATGATGCGCTTCACCAGTTCGTGGCGGATCACATCTTCATCGTTCAGGTACACGAAGTCGATGCCGGGGATCTTGCCCAGGATGCGTTCCGCTTCGATGAGGCCGGAGCGCTGATTGCGGGGGAGGTCCACCTGGCTGCTATCGCCCGTGACGATAAACTTAGCGCTGGCGCCCATGCGGGTGAGGAACATCTTCATCTGGCTGTGGGTGGTGTTCTGGGCCTCGTCCAGGAGCACGAAGGCCTGGTCCAGGGTACGGCCGCGCATAAAGGCCAGGGGCGCTATTTGGATGGTGCCTCCTTCCAGGTAGTACTGCAGTTTTTCGGGGGGGATCATATCGCGCAGGGCATCGTAGAGGGGCTGCAGGTAGGGGTCCAGCTTTTCTTTGAGGTCGCCCGGGAGAAAGCCCAGGTTTTCCCCCGCCTCCACCGCCGGGCGGGTCAGGATGAGGCGCTTCACTTCCTTGTCTTTGAGGGCCTTTACCGCCAGGGCCACCGCGGTGTAGGTTTTGCCGGTACCGGCGGGCCCGATGGCAAAGAGCATATCGTTCTGGCGAATGCTTTTCATCAGGCGGCGCTGGTTGAGCGTGCGCGCTTTGATGGCCTGTCCTTTGGTGCCGTGGAGAATGACGTCATTGCTCGCCTTATCGTCCTTTTCCAGCACCATCTCGTCTTTCAGGATGCGTTCCAGCTGATTGCCGTTAAGGTTGTTAAACTTATTGAGATAAGCCAGGATCTCCTCCAGCTTATCTTCCAGGCGGCCTATGTTTTCGTCGTCGCCCACGAATTTGAGGCGGTTGCCCCGGGCGGTGATCTTTACATCCGGGAAGTACGACTCGATTATACGGAGGTATTTGTTATTGGCCCCGTATATTTTCATGGGGTCCATGTTTTCTACATGCAAGATTTTCTCGCTCAAATCATCATTTTAGGCAGTTCCCTCCCCCTCGGCGGCCCCCTTTCCAGCGAGGGCCCGCGGAGCGGGAGATTATCAATACTTTTGCGCCGCAAAATAACAACAATTTTACCGCCCTCCCGGGGCGGATTTTCCGCGGCAAAAACCCCTCCGGCGCATGTCCCTCATCACCCTCACCACCGACTACGGCCCGGCGGCGCCCCACAGCGGCCTCCTCAAGGGGCAGCTTTACCAGTCGGTGCCCGCCGAGACGCGGCTGTGCGACCTCAGCCATGCCATTGAGCCCGGCTACCTGCACCAGGCCGCCTTTTTGCTGCGCCACAGTTTCCCGGCCTTTCCCCCCGGCAGCATCCACCTGGTGGCGGTCAATGAGTGCTGCGCCAGCGAGCGCTGGCTGGCCGCGCAATGGGAAGGGCACTACTTCCTGCTGCCCGACAATGGCCTGCTCCCCATGCTGAGCGAGCAGGCGGCGCTCCCCGCGGTGCACCGCATCGACCCCCCCGCGGCGCCCGGCCTCTTTCCCGCCCGGACGGTACTGGCCCCCGCCGCTGTCCACCTGGCCCGGGGCGGCAAGCTTTCCCTCCTGGGGCCCGCCGAGAGCGATTACCGCCAGGGGGCCCTCCTCCGCCCCAGTGCCGACCCCCAGCAGGGCTTTATCAAAGGCTCCGTGATGGACATCGATCATTACGGCAATCTGATCACCAACATCCCCCGCAGCCTCTTCCAGCGCATGGGGCACGAGCGCCCCTTTGCCATTGAGCTGCCCCGCCGGCAAACCCTCCACCGCCTCCACCAGCAGTACCACGAGGCCAGCGAAGGGAGCATCCTCGCCCTTTTCAACTCCCTGGACCTGCTGGAAATAGCCCTCAAAGACCCCCACAGCCGGCGCTACAATGGCGCCCATAGCATGCTGGGCATTGCCATAGGCGACACCCTTCGCCTGGTATTCCAGTAGGTGCATCCCTGGGTATTCTTTAGTTTTGGGGCGCCTTAGGCCTTGCGGCCAGCTTTTTTTTTAGGGGAGGCCTGCCGGCCAAATGTGATACCGGCCGCCGGAAACGCCCGGGCCCCATTTTGCTTTTACCAGAGAAAACCGTGATGACACCCCCACTGCCCATAACCACTAGAAAAAACACGAAAGGGGACGAGCGCATATCCCCCTCTGGAGGGGGTGTCTCCGCTCGCCCCCAGCGAGCGGAGACGGGGGAGGACTTAAGGTGCCTCATTTCTCGCAACACCAATAAAGCAGATCAGCGGCCCCTGTCTGCTCGCCCCCAGCGAGCGGAGACGGGGGAGGCTGTGGACGACGCGAACAAAGAGCTATGCCCGCACTACATTTACATAACAACCTAATAGTCAAAACAATAAAATGTTGCTCCGCATCGTTAAAATGACTTTTCGCCCCGAGGCAATGGAGACCTTCCGGGCCCAGTTTGCCGCGCACAAGGAGCAAATCCGCGCCTTTCCCGGCTGCGCCCACCTGGAGCTCTGGCAAGACCGGCAGCGGCCGGAAGTGTTTTTCACCTACAGCTGGTGGCAGCAGCCGGAAGACCTGGAAAACTACCGCCAGTCGGCCCTTTTCCGGGACCTTTGGCCCCGTACGCGGGCCCTTTTTGCCGCTAAGCCGGAGGCCTGGAGCCTGCGGGGCCTTGAAAATGTAAACCCATGACAGCACTCATTGCCAAAGAGATCCGGAGCTTCTTCGGCTCCATCATCGGTTACCTGGTCATCACCGTGTACCTGTTGATCAACGGGGTATTTCTCTGGATCTTCCCGGGCGATTTCAACCTCCTGGATGCGGAGTACGCCAGCCTGCGCCAGCTCTTCACCCTCTCGCCCTGGGTGTTTCTCTTCCTCATTCCCGCCCTTACCATGCGGCTCTTTGCCGATGAGAAAAAGGCAGGCACCATGGAGCTGCTGCTCACCAAGCCCCTCACCGACTGGCAAATCGTGGGGGCCAAGTACCTGGCCGGGGTGCTGCTGGTGTTTTTTGCCCTGCTGCCTACCCTGCTCTACTTCTACTCGGTGTACCAGCTGGGCAATCCGGTGGGCAATCTGGATATAGGCGGCAGCATCGGCTCCTACCTGGGGCTGCTCTTTTTGGGGGCGGGCTTCGTGAGCATTGGCCTGTTTGCCTCCGCCCTTACCGACAATCAGATCGTGTCCTTCCTCCTGGGGGTGTTCCTTTGCTTCTTCTTCTTTTACGGCTTCGACCGCATTGCCGGTTTGGACCTCTTTGGCACGGCCGATCTCTTTATCATGAACCTGGGCATCAACGAGCACTACACCTCCATGAGCCGCGGGGTGATCGATAGCCGCGACCTGCTCTACTTCCTGAGTCTTATCGCCTTATTCTTCGGCGCTACCCGCCTGGTGATCCAAAGCAGAAAATGGTAATGAAAAGCAAGAAAACCCAAGACATCCTGCGGTACAGCCTCTTCGTGGCCATCCTCCTGGTGCTCAACGTGGTGGGCAGCCTTAAGTTTTTCCGGCTGGACCTTACCAGCGACCAGCGCTACAGCCTCTCCGAAGCCACCGTGGCCCTGCTGGAAAAAGTAGATGATCCCCTCCTTTTTAAGGTTTACCTCAAGGGCGATTTTCCGGCTGGCTTCCAGCGCCTGCAAAACGAAACCCGCCTGATGCTGGAAGAATTCCGGGCCTACAATCCCAATATCCAGTACCAGTTTGTGGATCCCAACGAGGCGGAGACAGAAAAGCAGGCCGAAAAGATCAAAAAGCAACTGCAAAGCCGGGGCATCCGCCCCTACCAGCTCAGCATGCGCAAGAAAGACGGCAGCGCCACGCAGACCATCTTTCCCGGGGCCCTGGTGAGCTATGGCAATGAAGAGACCAGCCTGGCCCTGCTGGAAAGCAAGCTGGGCGCGCCGCCAGCGCAGCAGATCAACGCCAGCATCCAAAACCTCGAATTTGCCCTGGCCAATACCGTCCGCGCCCTGGTGGTGAAAGACAAGCCCCTGATCGGCTTCGTTCAGGGCCACGGGGAGCTAGACCCGCGGGAGATGGCCAGCTTTGCCCGGG
>CAJXMS010000140.1 GCA_913056475.1 uncultured Bacteroidota bacterium | reverse complement strand
GGTATCTTCATAGATGTTGCTCGTTTCTTCAGCATTTTATAATTGTGTAACTTTGGGATTAAACCTTTAATAGTGCTAAACTATGTTCCTTAACCAGCTAACTCTGCGCATTACCGTATTCGCTCTTTTCCTGCTTTTCCCCCTCATTAGCTCCGCTACGTCCGGTAGCCAGGTCCATCATTTCGAGTATTCTGAAAGGGCTGTGGAAGAGGCCCTGGCCCCCGCCCAGCAGCTGGAGTGTTATCTCCAGTACCATCCGGACGCAAGCTATGCGGAGTTGGCGGCCCGGCCGGAGACGGCGTTACTGGTAGAAGGCATAAGCGCCCAGCCCCGTGTTGAGGAAGAGGGGCGTGATTTTGACTTCCTGGCCTTTTTCGTAGGGGTGAGCATCGGTTGTTTGGCCAGCCTGGCCATCTTTTTTGTGGCCCTTCCGCAGGGCGGTTGTTGGTAATGGCCAGGCGCTATTCATGCCAGGAAAATGGTTATTCATGCCAGCGGCTATGCGCCGGCTGTGGCTTAACGCTACTTTCACGGGCTCATTAATCAAACAATTATTCGATGAAAAAAGTAGCTCTAACGTTTGGCATGGTCATGCTTTTATTTTTCGGGGTGTGCGCTAGCAGCAGCGAGCATTTCCGCTTCAATCAATCAGAGTTGGATCAAGCGCTCCAGCAGGCAGAGGCCGCAGAAAAATTGGTACAACAGCACCCGGGGGCCACTTATCAAGAGCTCCATAAAGATTGGGGCATAAAGTTATCGCCCCGGCCGGTCATCAGCAAGGGCCAGCCGGAAAAAGCGCTGGGGATACCTTCATTTTGCTGGGGCGGATGTTGTGGTATTGCTGGTCTGGCTATCGTTTATTTTGTTACGGAAAATAAAGACGAAACGGTTAAAGCCCTTTGGGGCTGTGTTGCTTCTACCGTTATTTATGTGGCGGTGTATTTTATTGCCGGAATAGGTTCCCTGGCGGTCTATTAAGCCCTCCTTTTACTTCTTGAGCTGTCCCCAAACCCCTCGTTAAAGGCGAGGGGTTTTTCATTTTTATACCTCGGCGCACTTCATCCCTCGGCGCAATGATCAATCTCACCCCCGGGGTAATTTACTTCTGTTTGCCCGGCTCCTTTTCTCGAGAAGGGCACCCATGCCAGCACCAGGTTTATCCTGGTCATTCTAATGGACCTGCCCCAGTTTATGACGTGGGCCACCCCTTCTGACTGTTAGCGTTTATACTTATTTAGGATCTGTCCAAGAAAATGAATTATAGCAGGCTTCATCCTGCGCCCGTATTTGGTGGGCTCCTAAGGTTTTTTTAATTTTAAATCTCCGTATCCCTTGCGCTGGTCTAGATGGTTTGGTAGGCTTATTTTCCTGTTTTCATTGCCGCAACAATCTTTTACCATGCAGAAACTTGCTCAAGTCCTCGTGCTATTTTCAATTTTGATCATGGCTGCTTCCTCCCTTCGCGCTGGGCCCGCGGTTTATTTTGATTTTGATGAGGAAGCGCTCAAAGGGGCATTGAGAAAACCACGCGCCGTCGAAGCCTTTTTAGGACACCACCCGGGGTGTACCTTTCGGGGGCTACCTTCCCATTTAAGAAAGGCCGTATCTGCCGAGCCCGATATGTATGAGAAATCAAGCGGGCCGATTGGGGACCTTCCAGCCTGGTTGTGGGGTTGTGTTTTGGGAGAAGCCGGGTTTGTTCTGGTTATGCTCAATTCCAGCGATTCAAAAGAGGGACTTGCCGCAGGGCTCGGTTGCCTCCTGCAGAAATTGCTCATAATAGGCTTTATCCTTTCAACTATACCTTCCTCTGGCTAAGGGTGACCCAAAAATCCTTTTAGTACAGCCCTGGCATGCTTTTTAACCAACTACGCAGCGAAGGGGGGTAACGGCACATTTTGCTCTCAGGTTCGCTCTTTATTTTTCTATATTTACCGCCTAAATCAATTAAACTTTTGTTCTATGAAAAAAGCAACTCTTACGCTCAGCCTGTTTATGGCCGTGGTTTTTACTGCCTTTGCTGGCAACGCAAACCACTTTAATTTCAACGAAGCCGAAATGGATCAGGCACTACAGCAGGTAGAAGCTGCCGAAAGCTTCGTGGCTGAAAACCCCGGGGTGAGCTACCAGGAACTCAACCAAAACCTGGATGTAAACCTTTCCGCTACGCCCGTTATCGGGGCTACCCAGTCTGAGCCGCCCCTGGGCGTTCCTTCCTGGATATGGGGTGCCTGCCTTGGGGTAGCCGGACTGGCTATCGTCTACTTCGTTACCGAGGATAAAGAGGAAACCAAGCAAGCTCTGTGGGGCTGTGTGGGGGTAACAGTTGTGGGGCTTGCCATATGGCTAATAACGGCTGGTACTTTATTTGCTTCAGCAAGTACCATTTAGTTCTTTTTCTGATTACACCAGAAGCCCCTTTCTCGCCCGGGAAAGGGGTTTTTTTATACCTTCCCAAGATGATTTCTGTACAACTTCCACTGCCTCTCTACTTTGTGGCCCTGGCATTTCTTTTGGAGGGCCATTCCTTGCGGGGCACTGATGATTCTACCTGCCACTTCAAGGCGCGTATCCCATCGGAAAATTGGGGCCAGTCCTTTGCGTACCCGGAACGCCTACTTCGGGATCACCCGCAATGGACGTATCGGGATTTGCAGATGCATTATCCCGCTCAGGCCGCTCCCTTGGCCCGGCAGGTCCACCCGGTGGCGGCGGTGGCTGATTCAACGGTAAAAACCCCCCTCGGTATTTCTGCATCCACCTGGGGTTATTGTTTGATGCCCGCCGGCGTATGGATGGTGTACCGGGCTACCGAAGACCCCAAGCTTACCAAAGAGGCCCGTAGCGCTTGTTGGTGGAGCGCAGCCTTTATTACGGGGCTTGTGGCATACCTCGGGCTTTTGTCTTGGCAATCCTTGTAGAGCAAAGCTTAGTGCTTTAGGCCTTAATTGTAAATCCTATCTTTGGCGCTTTCTTCTTTATTTATGCGCATCCCCGCTCTCTTATTCATCATTACCCTGTTAGGCACGGGAACGATGCTGCCGGCCCAGGATTTTTACCGGATTAGCGCCGATTTTAGCGTCAAGTCTCAGGGCGATAGCCTGGGCAATCTTACCATGGGGCGGCTCTTCTACGATGAAAACATCGGTCAGCTTATCTACGACATTCGCTTTCCCCAGGAGCAAACCTGGGTTTTCTCCGATTCTTCCATCTTTCGCTACCAAAGCGACAGCCTTTTGGAAGCTACCGTAGGGGCCTCCGTGGCGGATTTTTCGCTTTTTCATCTCGCCCTCAATAATGACTTACGTCATTATGGCCTCAAAGGATCCATCTATGATCTGGAAGGGGTGGAAAAGGAAGGGGATCTGGTGATCTCTACCTGGCGGCCGCCCGGACCCCTGAGCAGCACCCTGGGCAAGGTTCTGATCTCCAGCAAAGCCAACCGCCTCTACGGCATCGTCTTTTTTAACGCGGAGGAGGAGGTGCTGCGCAAACAGTTTTTCCGTAAATACCAAAATATCAATGGACTGGAATTCCCCACCGAGCTCATCGACATCTTCTTTCTGGACGAAGGCAAGCAGTACCAAAAGACCAATTACTCGCAAATACGTGTCAATGAAACCGATCATCCTGAGCATTATCGCTTTTCTGCTCCTCAGTAGCCCGGTAGGGCTGCGGGGCCAATCGGCCCAGGACCTGGCGCTGGCCCGGCAGTTTACCGAGGCGCCCCAGGGGCCTGATTATAGCTACCAGTACCGGGGAGAAAACGAACTAAAGGAGTTGCTCAGGCTGCTGTTTACGGGCTATAAATTTCTCATCTCTTCCCAGGACATGCAGAGCTGCAATTTTCAACCCTCCTGCAGTGTGTACGCCCTGCACTCCATTGAGGCCCGGGGGATGCTGGGCGGCGGACTGAACGCCCTGGACCGCCTTATGCGCTGCCATCCCCTGGCCCTGGATCAGTACCAACGCAACCGTAAAACCGGCCTGGCCATAGATTCTGTCCATGTACACTAAGCAAAAAAGACGCTTCTTTACGGCCGTCTTGTTTTTGCTGGGTATGGCCGCTTCCTACGCCCAGCAAGATCTTTTCGATTCCAGTGCTACCCGGCGCTATGTAAGGTTTCTGATGGAAAGCAAAGACTACCAAACCGCGCTGGCCGAATGGGAGCGGCTTTACTATATGCAAGCCCATAATGATACCCTGGCCCTAAAAATCCTGCAGACTTACCAGCTGGCGGGCGCTTATGACCGGGGCGTGGCCCGCTTCCAGCGGCTCTATCCCCGGCTGAGCCAGGCGCCCCGGCCCCAGGCACGCGCTTATTTGGCTTTGCTGCGCCGCGATGGCCAGCTCGATAGCGCTTATCAGGTGGCCCGGCAATATCCTTTTGCCCCACGCTACGGCCAAAAGCAGCAATTGTCTTTGCTTCTGCTGCGTGCTCGTTATCAGGAGGCGCAAAGCTTGCCGGCCCGCCAAAAGATCAAGGATCCCGCCCTGCTCAGTCTGGTAGATCGTTCGGCGGCCATCCCGCGCAAGAGTCCCTTCCTGAGTGGCCTGCTTAGCGGCCTGGTACCTGGCCTGGGTAAGGTATACACGGGGCAGTGGAAAGACGGCCTCTTTTCCCTGGTTTTTGTGGGGGCCAACGCCTTTGGCGCTTACCGGGGATTCACCAAGCGGGGCGCCCAGAGCGCCCTGGGCTGGATTGCCGCCGGGATTGGTACCGCCTTTTACGCCGGCAATATCTACGGCTCCGTTAAAGCCGCCCAGCAATACAATAACCGCCAAGAAGAAGCCTACCATCGAGATGTGGAAAGTTACCTGCGTACTCTGGATTAGCCTGTGGGGCAGCGTCGTAGCGGCCCAAAGTCTTCAAGAAACCCGGGACCTGGGCTTTCAGGCGTTGGAGCAGGCGCATTATGCGCAGGCAGAAGCCTATCTGAAGCGGGTGGCTTTCTTTCAACAGGATAGCCCCCAGGCCCGGGTGCAGGAAAGCCTGGGCCGCTGCTACCTGGCCCTGGGTAAGCCGGAAACGGCCTTGGCTTATTTTGACCGGGCCTTTTTTCTCTACCAGGGGAAAGCCCAGGCCCAGGCACGCACCATGCTGGGTAAGGCGCGGAGCTTACTGCAAAAAGGCGCTTTCCAGGAGGCCCTATTGGAACTATACACCGCCCCCACGCCCCCGGAAGCCAGCCAGCAGCGGCAGCTGCAATTTTACCTGGGACTTACCCATTACCTCACCCAGGAATACGAAACGGCTTACCAGGAATGGCAGCCGCTGGTGCAGCCGGATAGCCTCAGTCAGGCACGATTTTACCGCTTACTGCACGATGAGAAAACCCTCCAAAGGCCCCAGCCCAAAACCGCGCGTATCCTTAGTTACCTGCTGCCTGGCCTGGGCCAGTTCTA
Organism: uncultured Bacteroidota bacterium; assembly: GCA_913056475.1. Lineage (GTDB taxonomy): Bacteria > Bacteroidota > Bacteroidia > Flavobacteriales > Schleiferiaceae > CAJXMS01. The sequence continues at coordinate 735 of CAJXMS010000140.1, read as the reverse complement.
CGCCGGAGATTTTAAGAATGGGTTTAACTCCCTGCTGCTCAATGGTACGCTGGTTACCTTGTCGGTGCGGGTGGCCATGCGGTACAGCTTTTTGGATGCCCTTTTAGCGGTGATCCCCTGGTTTCAGCGCTACTACCTGGGCGGCGCTACCAAGGCCCAGGCGGTAGCCCGTAAGCAGCGTTCGGAAAACCGGCGGGAAACGCTAGAGGCCATTCTGGGCCTCTTTACCAATCCTCCTGCTGGTCCTGCCACAGCGCCCTAAAATGGCTTTTGGCGGCGGCATCAAGCGATCCGGTATTCTCCTCCAGTATGGCCTCCATTCGCTGGCGCACCTGCTGCCGCTCTTCCTTCATCGAGGCGGGCAAGAGCTGGGCCCATTCCAGCTGTAAAATGGGGTTACGGGGGTATTGCTCGGCCAGTTTGCGAAGATGTTTACGCCCCGTGATCTCTTGATCCAGGATACCGGCGTGTATTTTGAATAAAAAGTAGCGCGCCTCCGTTTGAATGAAGGGGTGCATTTTAGGCTGGGCCCGTTTTCGCAGGCGGCTCAGGCCCCCTTCCCGGGCATCGGGGAGGAGAACTACGAGGGGATAGAACAGCATACGGTCTTCGGCTGCCTTTACACTGGCATCGTACACGTCACTCAGCAGCGCCAGCACGGCGCAGCTATCTTCATATTGGCGCAGGGCCCGCAGGTACCCGCCCGTTTCCAAATATCTTTTTACCACCGGAACA
>CAJXMS010000139.1 GCA_913056475.1 uncultured Bacteroidota bacterium | reverse complement strand
CCGTCGTCGGTCGCGAAGTCGTGGTGGGTGTTGCCGTCGTAGCGCCAGACGACCTCCGAGTCGGCGTTCAATCTGGCCAGCCCGTAGCCGTAGGGGGTGGTTTTGGAGGCGGGGACTCAGGAGTCGGTCTATCTTTTGGTGGAGGCGGCTTTCGGCGTGGTCGGGCCAGACGAGGAGGTGGAGGCTGTCGCCGAGGGTATCGCGCTGGACCACGTCATACATCTGGCCCTGGTACTCAAATTCGCCGGCGTGCTCCCAATCCAGCGCGGCGGCCTGGGCGTGGGAAAAACGGAAGTGGGTGAGGGATGCGGGGGGCATTTCCCGGAGTACCTGGTTTTTAACTTCTTGCCGCCACTGGTGGATCTGCCAGCGCAGGAGGCCGTAGCTGAGCCAGATGGGGGCGCTGAGTACGCCCAGAAGTACCAGGGCCAGAATGGACCGCCGCAATCGCATGGGGCAAAAATAGGGGATGGGGGTGGGTTTGATGGCCAACTTTCTGCGGGCAATTGGTTTTGCATGGTAGCCGGCCCCTAACATGGATAGAAAACCGCCTAAAGCTATACACGTCGTCTAAATGTATCTAAAAAACGGCCAAAATTGCACACGTCGTTGCGAATCGGTAAGTCATTTTTTTTTACCGATACAAGTTTCCATTAGAACCCATTTTTAAAGTAGAATGCCCCAAAAACATCTAGTGCACCACTTAATCGCGCTTCAAGGAGGGCTTCCTTTGCCAGTCTCGCTTGTAGCAGGATATCTTCTTAGAGCGCTTGGTGTTCCCATTCGTCAATCGCCCTTTATCCTGTAAAAATAATGCGGGAGAAAAGATTTTTTCCGTTTATCTATCCTTAAAAAGACAGAAATTAGTGTCCATTGCGGCCGCTGCGCTACTGCTCGTTGAGCCCCAGCTACCGAAGGAAGCCTGGGTTGCAGGCAGAAGCCCTGTGTTACCTCTGGGTCCGCCGCGCCTCCTTTGCGATATCATCAAGCGAGCTTTAGCGAGTCCATCGTGCGCTTGGTGTCTCCTTGGAGCCCTTTGTGTCCCCAAAAAAACAGCGCGCCTTAGCGATCGAAGGGAGTCTCGCTGGCAGGGAGGCGGGGCCTAGGCCTTTTCTTCTGCGAAGTAGCGGTAGAAATAAGGAATGGTCTCTATGCCTTTGCGGAAGTTGAATACGCCGTAATGTTCGTTGGGCGAGTGAATGGCATCGGTGTCCAGGCCAAAGCCCATCAAGATGGATTTGACTCCAAGTTCCCGCTCAAAGAGGGCCACGATGGGGATGCTGCCGCCGCTGCGCATGGGCACCGGCGTTTTGCCAAAGGTGGTTTCCATGGCCCGGCTGGCGGCCTGGTAGCCGGCGCTGTCGATGGGGGAGACGTAAGGCTCTCCGCCGTGGTGGGGCGTAACAGTAACCCGCACGGAGTCAGGGGCGATGCGTTCAAAGTGCTCCTTAAAGAGCTGGGTGATCTCTTCCGGATCTTGGTCGGGGACCAGGCGCATGGAGATCTTGGCCTGCGCGTAGGCGGGGATCACCGTTTTGGCGCCCTCGCCCGTATAACCGCCCCAGATGCCATTCACATCCAGGGTAGGGCGCACGCTGGCCCGCTCCAGGGTACTGTAGCCCGCTTCCCCGGCCACAGCGGGCAGGTCCAGGGCCTTTTTATAAGCTTCCAGGTCAAAGGGGGCTTTGGCCATGGCGGCGCGTTCCTCCGCGGTAAGTTCCTTTACTTTATCGTAAAAGCCCGCCACGGTAATGCGCTTATCGGCATCCCGCAGGGAAGCGATCATTTCCGCCAGGATGTTATTGGGATTGGCTACCGCCCCGCCGTACAGGCCGCTGTGCAGGTCGCGGTTAGGCCCATCCACTCGTACCTCTACGTAGCTCAGGCCCCGTAGGCCGGTGGTGATGCTGGGCACATCGTTGTCGATCATACCCGTATCGGAGATGAGGATCACGTCGCAGGCCAGCTTTTCGCGGTTGCGCTCTACAAACCAGCCCAGGTTGGCACTGCCCACTTCTTCTTCGCCCTCGATCATAAACTTGACGTTGCAGGGCAGACCTTCGGTTTCGTTCATCACTTCCAGGGCCTTCACGTGCATGTACATCTGGCCTTTGTCGTCGCAGGCCCCGCGGGCAAAGATGGCTCCTTCGGGGTGCCGTTCCGTCTTGCGGATCACCGGTTCAAAGGGCTGGCTCTCCCAGAGCTCCAGGGGGTCGGGCGGCTGCACGTCGTAGTGGCCGTACACCAGCACGGTGGGTTGGGCGGGGTCGATGATCTTTTCGCCGTACACAATGGGATAGCCCGGCGTATCTGCCACTTCGGTGTGGGTAGCGCCGGCCTGTTCCAGGCTTTGGCGCACCGCTTCGGCGGTTTTTAGTACGTCGCCCTGGTAGGCCGGATCGGCGGAGATGCTGGGCAGGCGCAGCAGGTCAAACAATTCTTCTAAAAAGCGCTCTTGGTGGGCTTTTACGTAATCCTGGGGGCTGGGCATATTAAGGATATTTCAGGCAAAGGTAGGGCCCAAAGCGGAGAAAAAGGGGGGCGCCTACGGGCTATCCGCTTCTATCCATGGCGCGGGGGGCGGGTATGAAGGAGAGGGCCTAAATCCGAGCTAAAATGTAATGGAACTATGCGGAAACAACCGGGAATCTGAGGGGGAAAAAGGCCTGGTGAGGTGGGGTCCCTATGGGCTTTTTTGGGGGAGTGATTATAGATAATCGTCATGTGCTTCTAGAAGAGGTATGGAATGGTTCCGTTGATTTTGAAGAGCGTGGAGTGGCAGCGCAGCTCGATGGGGTCAAAGCATTGGCCTGCTCCCTCGTTATTTCCTGGATCTAAGGGTGTTTTCGCCCAGAGTATAAACATAGGTAGCAACCGGATAGAAATAGAGCTCCAGTTCGCCGTGCCTCTTTTGATCTTGTTTGTCTATGGTGGTTACGACTGCCGATTCCAGGCCGTTCTTTTGGCAGAATTCTAGCAGACTTTTTAGTTCGCCAGGTCTTTTTGGATAGCGGTTGCTCCACTTAATTTCCAGGGCCCAGGAAGGTTTTAGCTTTTTGGTATCCAGATAGACCATATCCACTTCCCCCTCCTTTCTCCCGGTCTTCCAGCGGGCATAGTGAAATTCCATATGCTCGCGGTGGAGCCACTGGGAGAAGACCGCCGTTTCTACGATGTTTCCCGCTTCATCGTCGGTGGGCTCTACTGGTGAGAAAAGGGCGGTGCGCAAAGAGGGATTGGTCAGGTATACCTTAAAACCCGTCATCCGTTTAAAGTGCCGGGCATTGTCATTCACCTTGGTAATGACCTTAACCAAAAAGGCGGATTCCAGGTAGCCCATATATCGTTTTATATCTGTCCAGGGAAGCCCACTTTCGCTGGCCATTTTCTGGGGAGAAAATTCTTTACCGGTATTGTAGGCCAAATAGGTAAAAAAACGGTTGAGTTCCTGGACATCCTTGATGCCGTAAAGGCTAGGCAAATCCCGAAGGAGTACTTTGTCGATGATGTCGCTTTTAATGAAGCCCGGCATATTATGGCGAACAGAAGATGAAAAGAGCACTTCTGGGTAGCCGCCATAATTTAGGTACTTGAAAAACTGCTGGTTGAGCTCCTTGATATCCACCGCCTCAACAAATCGAATGTTTTTACTTTGATAAAGGGTGGGAGATTCCTTTACCAGATGTTCCAGGTCCTGGAGATGAAGGAATTCCTGGAAAGTAAGCGGAGGGAGCATAAAGTCGTGAAAGCGACCAGCACCGCTCTCTGTGCTTTTTAATCGGAGCGCGGCAGCGGCAGATCCCGAGGCGATGAATTTCGTTTTGGCGTAACTATCTACCAGTACCTTTAAATGCCGCTCCCAGTCTTTCAGGTACTGGATCTCATCAAAAAAGACATACCGTCCATCGGTACGCTCATTACCGGAAGCCCTCCTAGCCAGTGCATACAACTCTTCCAGGCCCATATGGATATAAAGGGGGTTGTCTATGCTTATTAAGATGATCTTATGAGCCGCCACCCCGCTTTCCAGCAATTGATGAATGGTATGCTGCATCATCACCGTTTTTCCTACCCGGCGAGGGCCCATTAGAATGGTGGCGCGTCTTAGATCGGTCTGCCCTACCTGTGCATAGAAAAGCTTAAAATACAGACGACGGGGCAACTTATCCAGTTCGGGGTCAATGAAGCCGGTTTTCCACCAGGGGTTCTCAAAGCGCAATCGCTCCAGAATCTTCTCTGTTGGAATAGAATGATTATTTTGCATCATTTAGACTTATTATACCAATTATGTAAATATAAACGATATTCAGCAACCTTATTATGGCATAAACGCAAATATAGCACTCCTAAGGAGAATGCTTATGCTTATTTTTTATGCGGATCACTGAAACTGCCGACGCAAAAAGCCTGGGTCAAAGGTTCCCGTAATCGGCTCGCTTCCCCAATTTCCGAAACCTATTTTTCACGATAAGGGAATGTTCTTTCTTAAAAGATGGGTAGTGAGATAAATATAGCTCCAAAGACGAGAATTAGGCAAATCCAACAGGCCAGGAGAAAAGGGCGAGAAAGCTTTAACGGGAAGGCCTGGGAGCTTAAAATCAGGGGCTTTCCAAGGCATGCCCGCGCAATTTTTCAAGGGTAGGCTAGTTATTTTGGTACTTCAGGTCTAATTCTCCACCGAAAACAAGACCAAGCCCAAAATACCCCCCACGATCAGTAGCCGGTAGAGGTAGTTGAGGTAGTGAAAATCGCGGGGTTTTTCGGCCAGGATCAGCAAGCCGGTGCTCAGGAAAAGGCCCGCCAGCCCCAGGGTGAGGTAGTAGCTGATGCCGCTGTACTGGGTGGCATAAAAGACAGCGGACGCCGGGGCCAGGCCCAACAGGGTAAAGATCAACACCAGGGCCTTGGTACGGCGTACGCCCAGCTTCACCGGCAGGGTGGGGTAGCCTACGATCACATCGCCCTTGAGCGCTTCCAGGTCTTTGACCACCTCCCGGATGAAGATCACCAGCAATACGAAGCTCACGTAAGTGAGTACCAGTAAATCCTCCAGCTGGTAGTATAGAAAGATGGCGAAGAAAGGCGTAATGGAAAGCAAGGCCGCGATGAGATTGCCCAGAAAGGTGACCTTTTTGAGTTTATGCGAATACGCCCACAGGGCAAAGTTGAAGCCGGCAAAGAAGAGCCCCACCCGCCAGCTCACCAGGGCGCCCAGCAGGGTGCCGATGGTGGCAAAGAGAAAATAAAGCCGCAAGGTGGTGCTTTGCCGCAGGAGCTTTTCGTAAAGGGTTTGCCGGGGGCGATTGATCAGGTCTTTCTCCAGGTCGTAAAAGTTATTGATGATATAGCCGGCCGCTACCGAAAAAAGGGAGGCAAATACGATGAGGTGCAGGGCGGGATTGAGCAGGAGGGCGAGCCAGTTTTGCGGCTCATTAAGGATAAAGACCACCGCCAGGTACTGCGCCAGGGCCAGAAAGAATATATTGTACCAGCGCACCAGCGAGAGCAGGGCGGAGATTTTGTAAAGGAGAACTTTCTGCGCGCGGGAGAGGGCCACGGCTTAAAGTCGATAGATCACCTCGGTGTCCTGTCCGGCCAGATAAGGCTTGGCTTTCTCAAAATCGGGGGCAAAGCCCAATACAAAGCCCCCGCCGCCGGAGCCGCAGAGCTTGAGGTAGAAGGTGTTGGTATCAATGCCTTTTTGCCAAAGCTCCTGGACGCTAAGCGGGATCATGGGGGTAAAATTTTCCAGTACCAGGTGGCTCAGCTTCTTGAGGTTTTGAAAGAGGGGCTTGGTGCGGCCTTTGAGGAAGTCTTGAATACAGGCATCGTTGTATTTATTAAACTGCTCCTTCATTACGGTGCGAAAGCCCTCGTGCTTCATTTTCTCCATGAAGAGGTTTACCATGGGCTGGGTTTCGCCGGGCTGACCGCTATTGAGCAGAAAGATGGCACCGCGACCGGAGCGCGCTTCTGGAATTTCTACTGTGCCCAGTTGATCTTTACCCTGAATGTGAACGGGGAGCTTTAGGTAGCAAATAAGAGGATCGAGGCCGCTGCTCCGGCCGTGGAAGTAAGCTTCCATTTGGCCCAGGGTTTTTTTTAAGCTTTGGATGGTCTCGCTGCTGGGGGCTTCGCTGGCCTCGATTTTGTCGAGGGCATAATGATCGTAAATGGCTGCGCAGAGGGCGCCACTGCTGCCTACGCCGTAGCCCTCGGGTATG
>CAJXMS010000138.1 GCA_913056475.1 uncultured Bacteroidota bacterium | reverse complement strand
TTCAGCTACGCTGAAGAACGGGTGGGGGCGGGGCGGAGAGAGAGGGATTCGAACCCTCGGTACCGTTGCCGGTACACACGCTTTCCAGGCGTGCCTGTTCGACCACTCCAGCACCTCTCCTAAATGTTAAGGATGGGCAAAATTACAACTGATGGCCTGCTTGCACAAGGTGTCTAATAAATAATGCTTTTATTTGCGGTATCGAAAATCAAAAGTCCAATTGATGAGGGGTGTTTCGCTTGCTTTTGGTCAAGTTTTTTAATTTCACCGCTCAAAACAACTCGCAACCAAAAATGAAAAAATTATTCTCTATCCTCGCAATCGTAGGCCTGGTGACCATTAACGCCGCAGGCTTGCTGGCCCAAGATGCCGCTGCTACTGACACGGCTCAGGAAACTGCTGCCAGGGCCGACTCGGCCGCCGCCGATAGCACAGGTGCCGCCGCTGATAGCGCTGCCGTAGACAGTGCGGAAGCTGCCGCCACGGAGAGCTCCCAGGAAGCGCCCAAGGAAGAGGCGCAGGCGGAAGAAAACCTTACTTTTCACCAAGTCCTCAAGGAAAAGTTTATAGAAGGAGGCCCTTCTTTTATGGGTATTGTTCTGTTGACCCTTATTCTGGGGCTGGCTATTTCCATTGAGCGGATCATTTACCTCAACCTGGCCACACCGAATGCTAAGAAGCTGCTCGCCGAAATAGAAGATGCCCTGAAAAGTGGCGGCGTAGAAAAAGCCAAAGAGGTATGCCGCAATACGCGCGGCCCGGTAGCCAGCATTTTCTACCAAGCCCTGGAGCGTCACGACGAAGGCATTGAAATGGTAGAAAAGTCGGTAGAGTCTTACGGTTCTGTACAGCTGGGCCTGTTGGAGCGCAACGTATCCTGGATTTCGCTCTTTATTGCTCTGGCGCCTATGCTGGGCTTTATGGGTACGGTAATCGGTATGATCGGAGCCTTTGACTCCATCGAGGCCGCAGGTGATATTTCGCCCTCCCTGGTAGCCGGCGGTATTAAGGTAGCCCTGCTTACTACGGTATTCGGTCTTATCGTGGCGGTGATTCTCCAGATCTTCTACAACTATATCATCTCCAAAGTAGACTCCATTTCCAACACCATGGAAGATGCTTCCATTTCCCTGGTGGATATGTTGGTTAAATACGAGTCTAACAACAAAAAATAGAACTGGTCATGAACGAGACGCTGATTAACACAGGTATCTATGTTACCTACGCCTTGCTGGCCCTTGCCGTGGTGGGAATATTGCTCTTCTCTCTATGGCAGGTAGTAAAGAACCCGGCTGGCGCCAAAAGTGCCCTGGCCGGAATCGTGGCCCTGGTGGTCATATTGCTGGTAAGCTATGGCATCAGTACCGGTTCCGATCTGGAAATTTACGCCCAAAAACTGGAGGTAACCTCTGAGACATCCCAGCAGGTAGGTACGGGGCTTCTGGTATTTTATGTACTGGGAGCGCTGGCCATCCTCTCGATCCTTTACTCCGAGATAACCAGCATTTTTAAGTAAAAGCAAGTTATGGCAAGAAGATCCGCCCCTGAAATAAACGCAGGTTCCATGGCTGATATAGCCTTCCTGCTCCTTATCTTTTTCCTGGTGACCACCACCATGGATGTAGATTCGGGGATAAACCGGAAGCTGCCGCCCTGGAACGACGAACAGGTAGATCCTCCTCCCATCAAAGAGAAGAATATCTTTACTGTATTGGTCAACTCGAAAGACCAACTTCTGGTAGAGGAGGAATACATGGATATAGAACAATTACGTGGCGCGGCCAAGCGCTTTGTTAATAACAATGGAGATGGTAGCTGTGATTATTGTACGGGTGCCTTGCGCAGCCCTACTTCCTCGGTAAACCCCGAAAAGGCCATCATTTCTCTGCAGAATGACCGTGGCACCTCTTATGAGACCTATATCGCCGTCCAAAACGAACTCGCCGCCGCCTATAATGAGCTGCGCGAGGATTTGGCCCAACGGCGTTACGGGGTGTCCTACAAAGACCTGGGAGAAGAAGCACGCAAAGAAATTAAGGATGCTTATCCCCAAAAGATCTCTGAAGCAGAACCCGTAAGTTTAGGTAACTAATGGCTAAGTTTAAGAAAAAAACCGGAGGGGGAGCTCCGGGAATTTCCACCGCCTCCCTGCCCGACATCGTTTTTATGCTCTTGTTTTTCTTTATGGTAACTACCGTTATGCGGGAAGTTACCCTTAAAGTAGAGAACAAGAAGCCCAAGGCAACGGAAATCAAAAAGCTGGAGCGCAAGAGTTTGGTCACCTACATTTACGTAGGAAAGCCTAAGGCGCAGTACATCGCCCAGGTGGGCTCCGAGCCTCGTATTCAGCTTAACGATGCCTTTGCCCGGGTAAAAGATGTGCAAAACCACGTCATTACCGCCCGGGAAGAGATCAATGAAGCCGAACGCCCGCTGATGACTGTATCCATCAAAGCTGATAGCGAGGTCAAAATGGGCCTGATATCGGATATCAAGCAAGAGCTTCGTAAAGCCAATACCCTAAAGCTTAACTATTCCACGCGCAAAGGCGAGGTGTACGGCGATAAGGGTTAGATAGCATTATATTTTCGATAGGAAGCCCCCTTTGCCGCCGGTAGAGGGGGTTTTTCATGGGCGGGGTAACCGTTTACCCCCGGGGCGCAGCGGGGAGCGCACCCTCGCCCAGGCGATCGCCCGCCCTCTCGTGAGGCCTTAGAGGGCTTTCTGCCGGACGCTTCATTAGCCCTCTATTTTGGAAATAAATAAGCGCCTAATCTTATTTATAAAGCCTCTTTTTCGATAGAGGGCGTCTTGTGGCGTTATTGAATCTATCGTAAACTACCCGGATGCCCCTTTTATAGCGCTTGGTAGGTAAGACGCTGTAGCCCATAAACCCGCCGGCTATTCGCGCTCACTCAAGGAGCTACTGCGGCCGCCCAGGGCGTACTTGCCAGAGCCGGTAAAGGACGCCTAAACTCACCGCCAGGGCTAAGATCCAGGCCAGGGAGACGCCCAGCGCAGGGGCCTGTCCCTCGGCCACATCTTTATACTGGGCATCGGTAAAGTAAACGCTGGCTACGATAATGCCGTTATTGATAAAATGAACCAAAGAAGGCACCCAGAGGGAGCCGCTCCAGTGCCGGAGGTAGCCAAGGATGATGCCCAGGGTAAAGATGGAGAGGAAGGCCAAAAATTGCTGATGCAGCAGCGCAAATAGGAAGGCCGTAAAAACTATCGCCAGGGGCGTGGCTATTCGACGGGCAAGTAAAGGCTGGATCAAACCACGAAAGAGGGCCTCCTCGCAGAGGGCCGGGAGCAAGGCCATCACCAGCATAACCTCCACGAAGGAATAAAAAGAGGGCATATCCAGAAGTTGGCTATAACGAGCCAGCATCGCTTCTTGGTTGCTCACCAGGTAATCTTGTACCTCGCTGAGCCAGGAAGGCCAGGGCAACTGTTCACTTAAGCGGTATAGGAGGTCGCTCATGCTCCCGGCGCTGTAGCCTAAAATGAGCAATAGGGGAATGGCCAGCCAGGGCCTGGTAGAAAAACGATCTGTACCCAGGAATTGAGTGGGCTGAGGGGAGAAGAAGTAGGCCCCTACCAGCGCCGGGAATAAAAAAGTCCCCAGCGTAGCAAATCCCTGGACGGTTTTAAACACGGTGGCGCTTTGGGCTTGGTCGAAGGCATTGATGAGGGAAAGGAGCTCTTCAATGGGCAATTGGGTTCGCATCATGGCCACGGTAAGCCCCAGGAAGGAACCGAGGAGACTACCCAAAAGGATCAGCCCTACCAGGATCAATAGTTGAAGCCCTAGCGGGCGAAATGCGAATGCTCCTTTCATAAGGGGGCGTGGGTAATTTTATAACTTTGCAAAGGTCTTAAAATACAGAGATTTGGTGAAGATTGGTGATATCGAAGTGGGCACATTTCCGCTTTTGCTGGCCCCTATGGAGGACGTAAGTGATCCCCCTTTTCGCACGCTGTGCAAAGAAAACGGTGCGGATGTAATGTACACCGAGTTTATTAGCTCCGAAGGACTCATCCGGCACGCCGCCAAAAGTCGGCAAAAACTGGATATATTCGAATACGAGCGTCCCATCGGCATCCAGATTTTTGGCAGTGAGATTGACTCTATGCGGCAGGCAGCGGCCCTGGCGGAAGAGGCCGGGCCCGATATTATCGACATTAACTACGGCTGCCCCGTCAAAAATGTGGCCTGCAAGGGCGCGGGCGCTGGTATTCTTCGTGATGTGCCCAAAATGGTGGAAATGACCGCGGAAATCGTCAAAGCGGTGGACAAACCAGTTACGGTAAAAACCCGGCTGGGCTGGGACGACAATTCTAAGTACATCGTAGAAGTAGCGGAGCGTCTTCAAGATGTAGGTATTCAGGCCATCAGCATCCACGGCCGTACCCGCAAGCAGATGTATAAAGGAGCGGCCGACTGGTCCCTCATTGGAGACATCGTAAACAACCCCCGGATGCACATTCCTGTATTTGGCAACGGCGATGTCGATAACCCCGAAAAGGCCCTCGCCATGCGGGATCGCTACGGCGTGGACGGCATTATGATCGGAAGAGCCTCTATCGGCTATCCCTGGATATTCAACGAGATTAAGCACTTCCTGCAGACGGGCGCTCATTTGGCCCCGCCCACCATCAAACAACGGACCGAGGCTGCCCGGCGCCATATTTCTATGGCGGTAGACTGGAAAGGAGAGCGTACCGGTATTCACGAAACCCGGCGCCACTACACTTCCTACTTTAAAGGCATTCCTCACTTTAAGGAATACCGCATGAAACTGGTTACCTCCGAAGACCTCGCTACCATTTACCATACCCTGGATGAGATTGAAGCGCGCTTTTCCGAGGTGGAAGTGCCGCTGCCTTATGCTTGATGGAGGTGCGCCTGCTTGAGACGGCGGGAAGTGAAGTAACTGGCCACCAGGCTGAGCACAAAAACAGTGGCAGCTACCTGAAGCACGTCCTGTCCTTGAAGAGCTACCGGGTAGGCCTCTACGATGTAGCCACTGCCCACTTCAATAAGGCCGTACTGCTGTTGGAGCCATACCAACAAGAGGCCCAGGGCCAAACCAATGAAACCGCCGGTGCCACTAATGATGAGGCCTTCATAAAAAAAGATGCGCCGGAGCTGCACCAGGCTCATGCCCAATGCGTGAAGGGTCTGGAGGTTGGCGCGCTTCTCAAAGAGCAGCATGCTAAGGCTGCCGGCAATGGTAAACGTGGCGATAGCCAGAATGAGGGCAAAAACCAAAAAAGTGAAGAGACCTTCCGTTTTCATAACCTTAAAAAATACCGCTTGCTGTTCCTCCCGGGTTTGAACTTGCAGGGTCTGGCCTAATTGCGCCTGCAAGGCTTCTTTTACCGCCTGGGGTTTTGCCTGGGGTTTTAACTTTAATTCCACGGCACTGATCTGCTGCGGACGCCGGTAGAGCTGCTGGGCAAAGCCTAAGGGCACCAAGACGTACTTTTCGTCAAATTCCGGCTGAATGGCAAAAATGCCGGTGGGGTAAATATTCTGCTGGCGATAGGCACCGCTCAGATTCAGCCCCTGGGGAAGCTTTCCGGGCACAAATACTTGTAGGGGGTCGTCGTATTGCGCGGGCCCAAAGCCAAGGCGGTAAGCCACCCCGCCCCCCAGCACGGCCGGCGGCAAGTTGAGGCTATCTTCTAGCCGGTAGCGGCCCGAACTAAGGTGTGCCTTGATGGCGGTAACCGCATCAAACTGGGCGTCCACTCCTTTGAGGGTAGCTATATATTCGTGGTCCTGGTAAGAGAAAAGCGCTTTTTCGGCTAGGGTATAACTGTGGGTAGCGATGGCCTCGTTTTGAAGCACTTCGCTGCTATCTATCAGCTTAGGGGAAAAGTACTTGCCTTCGGTAGCGGTGATTTTAAGCGCAGGATCAAAGGCCTGGTAAAAGCCCTTCACCAGGTTTTCCAGACCGTTGAAAGCACTCAGAACAATGATCAGGGCGGTGGTGCCCACCAGAATGCCCAGCACGGAAATGCCCGTGATGATGTTTACCGCGTTGCTACTGCTGCGGGCCAGAAAATAGCGACGGGCAATGAGGGCACTTAGTTTCACTGAATGGGGCTTTCACCACCGTTGCGCAGGATGCGGTCTATTTCGGATTCGGCCTCCAGAGAATCGTCCCGGAAAAACTGCAGCTCCGGCATTTTGCGGAGCCGTCCTTTCATCTTGCGCACCA
>CAJXMS010000137.1 GCA_913056475.1 uncultured Bacteroidota bacterium | reverse complement strand
TCACCTGGGGTGGACGGCTGAGCAGCGCACTGCTTTTGAGACGGCCCAGCCGGCTACCGTCCCCTTAGCAGGGGTGGAGGTCCAAAGTTTTAAGGAACTGGCCGCTGAGCTGGAACAGCAGGAAGGGGAGGCCCATCCGGAAAAAGGCCAGGAGCTCCCGCCAAAAGCGGCCGCCGAGACCCCCTTTAGCCATCTGCACGTTCACACGCAGTTTTCCATTCTGCAGGCTACCTGTAACATTCCCGATCTGATCAAGGCCGCCCAGCAAGAGGGGATGCCGGCGGTAGCCATTACGGATCGCGCCAATCTCTTTGGGGCCTTTAATTTCGTGAAAGCCGCTTCTCAGGCTGGCTTAAAGCCGATTGTGGGAAGTGAGTTTTATCTCTGTGCTGACCGCCATGACCGGAGCCGCAAGGACAACGGCCACGCCCTGGTACTCCTGGCCAAAAACAAGCGCGGCTACCAAAACCTCATCAAACTTTCTTCCTACTCCTACACGGAGGGTTTTTATTACGTGCCTCGGATAGACCGGGAGCTGCTGTTAAGGTACAAGGACGATCTCATCGCCACTACCGCGGGCCTGCGCGGGGAGGTGCCTCACTTGCTCCTCAATGTGGGCGAAAAGCAGGCGGAAGAAGCTTTTTCCTGGTACCACGAGCAATTTGGTGATGATTTCTACGTAGAGCTAGTCCGCCACGGGCTGGATGAAAATAAGGCGGCCAACGATGGGCTGCTGAAATTGGCCCGGAAGTACGGGGTAAGCTACTTTGCCGCCAATGACGTGTACTACCAGGCGGAAAAAGATGCCAACGCCCACGACATCCTGCTCTGTGTAAAAGAAGGCGAATTTCAGAGCACTCCCATAGGGCGGGGACGGGGCTACCGCTTTGGCTTCCCCAATAACGAGTTTTACTTCAAAGGACAGGCGGCCATGAAAGAGCTCTTTGCCGACCTGCCGGAGGCCATCACAACCACCCAGGCCATAGTGGATAAGGTGGAGCCCTTTGAACTGGAGCGGGAGGTGCTCCTGCCCAAGTTCGAGATACCGCCCGAATTTCGAGACCCCAAAGATGAAGAAGATGGGGGTACGCGCGGGGAAAACAATTATCTGCGCCATCTCACCTATGAAGGCGCCCGTCAGCGCTACGGGGAAGTAGATCCGGCCCTGCAGCAGCGGCTGGACTTTGAGCTGGAAACCATCGCCAAAACCGGCTATCCCGGCTACTTCCTCATCGTCCAGGATTTCACCAGGGAGGCCCGTAATATGGGGGTAAGCGTGGGGCCCGGGCGTGGCTCGGCCGCCGGTTCCGCGGTGGCCTATTGTATCGGCATTACCAATGTGGACCCCATTAAATACGACCTACTTTTTGAGCGCTTCCTCAACCCCGATCGGATCTCCATGCCGGATATCGATATCGACTTTGACGACGAAGGGCGCTCCCGTATTTTGGACTGGGTGGTGGATAAGTACGGAAGCAATCAAGTGGCCCAGATCATTACTTACGGCACCATGGCGGGCAAATCGGCCGTGCGCGATGCCGGTCGGGTGCTGCAGCTCTCCCTCCAGGATACGGACCGCGTGGCCAAACTGGTGCCCGACGAAAAGCTGGGTAAGATCTTCCGCTGGAGCGATCAAGAGCTGCGCGAAAAGCTCAATGCGGACCAGCAAGCCCTGGTGCAGCAACTCAAAGCCCTGAGCCAGGAAGATAGCCCGGAGGCCAAGGTGCTTAACCAGGCGCGGGTGCTCGAAGGCTCCGTTCGCAATACGGGCGTCCATGCCTGTGGGGTGATCATTACCCCCGGCGACTTAACGGACTACGTGCCCGTGGCCACAGCCAAGGACTCTTCCCTGGTGATCACCCAGTTTGACAATAATGTGGTGGAAGACGCCGGCCTGCTCAAAATGGACTTCCTGGGCCTGAAAAACCTGAGTATTCTTAATGACGCCATCGCCCTGATCGAAAAGCGGCACGGCCATAAGATCGTGCTGGATGACATCCCTCTTGACGATGCCGATACCCTGGCCCTCTTTGCCCGGGGCGAAACCCTCGCTACCTTCCAGTTTGAGAGCCCCGGTATGCAAAAGCACCTTCGGGCCCTCCAGCCCGACCAATTTGCCGACCTCATAGCCATGAACGCCCTGTATCGGCCGGGCCCCATGGAATACATTCCAGACTTCATAGCCCGGAAGCATGGCAAGCAGGCCATCAGTTACGACCTCCCGGAAATGCAGGAGTATCTCGAGGAGACCTACGGCATTACCGTGTACCAAGAGCAGGTGATGCTCCTTTCCCAGAAGCTGGCCGGCTTTAGCAAGGGCGAAGCGGACGTCCTGCGGAAGGCCATGGGCAAAAAGAAAAAAGATGTCCTGGCTAAAATGAAACCCCAGTTTATCGAGCAAGGTGTAGAAAGGGGGCACCCCCGGGAAACCCTCGATAAAATATGGAAAGACTGGGAGGCCTTTGCCAGCTACGCCTTTAATAAATCCCACTCTACCTGCTATTCTGTCATAGCCTTCCACACGGGCTATCTCAAGGCCCACTATCCGGAGGAGTACATGGCTTCCATGCTCACCCATAAGATGAACGACATCAAGGAGCTTACCAAGTACATGGAAGAGTGCCGGCGCATGGGGCTTACGGTGCTGGGGCCGGATATCAACGAGTCGGAGCACAATTTTACCGTCAATGAGGAAGGCCAGATCCGCTTCGGCCTTAGCGGTATGAAAGGGGTGGGCAGTAAGGCCGTACAATCTATTGTAGAGGAGCGCAAGGAAAACGGACCGTTTACAGACCTCTTTGATCTACTCAAAAGAATAGACCTCCGCGCTACCAATAAGCGTACCCTGGAAAATCTCATTCTGGGCGGGGCTTTTGACGGTTTTGAAGGCACCCATCGCGCCCTTTATTTCCACAGCAATGGCGATGACCGCACCTTTCTGGAACGCGCCCTCAAATACGCCCAAACCCTGAAAGCCCAGGAAGCCTCGGCCCAGGCCTCGCTCTTTGGGGGGAGCGAGGAAACCAGCCTGCCCGAACCGGAACTCCCCACCGTAGCTCCCTGGGGACGGATGGAAGAGCTACGCCACGAAAAAGAGGTCAACGGACTCTACATAAGCAGCCACCCGCTCGACGATTATCAATACGAACTCAAATCCCTGACTACCCACACCCTGGGAGACCTCGAAAACCTTACCCAGCCCCGCGAATTCACCGTAGGTGGCATTGTGGCAGAAGCCAGCCATCTTACCACCCGCAATAATAAACCCTGGGGCATTCTGCGCCTGGAAGATTATCAAGGCAGCTTCACGTTTCGCCTTTTTGGAGAAGACTACCTTAGCTTAAAGCCTTTCCTGGAAAAAGATATGATGTTGCTCCTACGGGGGCGCATAAATCGCTACACCCCCCGCTATGATGGGGCCGAAGAGCGCATAGAGGCCAAGGTAGAAAAGATATCTCTCCTCCAGGATGTCCTCGAGCAGCAAGCGCGTGGTGTACGCCTGGTAATGAGCATTGATGCGCTTGACCCTGATTTTATAGACTACATCGATGCCTTTATAAAGAACCACCCTGGTCAGAAACACCTCGAACTGGGCTTCTACGACCCCGAAAAGAAAAAGCTAGGGGTACGGCTGGAACGCTCTTCTTGCCTGAAGATCAGTACGCCCGTATTGCAAGAACTGGAAAAAAATACGCCCGGTAAGCTTCGGCTCCTCACGTGACTTTCCGGCGTAGGTCACGGAGAGAAGACGTTTATGCGGCCTTAATTATCGTAAATTTGCCTCCATTAAAAGCGCTGGGCCTTACGGCCAAATGTGCCCGGGGGCGCCCGTAGCCTTTGGCATCATTTCTGCTTTTTATACCAGTAAGGGAAAGGATTCTCCCGTATTAGAATCCACGTTTAGTTAATTGAGCCAAAAACAAAAAGAAAAAACCACCAATGGCGATTGAACTCACCACAAACAACTGGGAAGAACAAGTAATGCAATCCGACAAGCCCGTGCTGGTAGACTTCTGGGCAGAATGGTGTGGCCCCTGCCGCATGGTAGGTCCCATCGTAGAAGAGCTGGCCGGCGAGTATGAAGGTAAAGCCCTCATCGGCAAGGTAAACGTAGATGAGCATCAAGATATAGCCGGTAAGTACGGTATTCGCAACATCCCTACCTTGCTCGTATTCAAAAACGGCGAAGTGGTAGATAAGCAGGTAGGTGCTGCACCCAAAAAGGCCCTGGCCGAGAAACTGGAAGCACAGATGAACTAAAGCTCGTGAGGGCTACCCCGGGCTACACTGGTGTTTTCCGGTTTTGGTTGGTCTCTCTATGTTTTCCCGAACCTACTGATCGCCTGGGCTGGTTATATCGGGCCAGGTTAGAGAAAACGAAGTCCCCTGTTGCGATCCCCCCGCGGTGTTTTTTGGTTGCCGTGGGAAAACAAACTGTGGACTTTCTTTATAGATGGCGGGGCTGGCTTACATTTGGCCGTGAGGCCATAACGCCGCAAGCTTAACCTCCTTTATGGAATCTCAGAAGCACTTTCCCCAGCTCGAAGAATACCGGAGCTTTGAGCATTTGCAATACTTTGCCCGGAAGGTGGTGGAGGGTTTCATTACGGGCTTGCATCGCAGCCCTTTTCACGGTTTTTCGGTAGAATTTTCCGAACACCGGGTGTACAATCCCGGGGAGAGCACCCGCCACATAGACTGGAAGCTCTACGGCCGCACCGACCGGCTTTACACCAAGCGCTACGAAGAAGAGACCAACCTGCGCGCTCATCTGGTGCTGGATACCTCCGGTAGCATGTTTTACCCGCTATCGCGCCGTAACAATCTGCAGCAGCCCAATAAAATCCTTTTTAGTACGGTGGCTTCGCTGGCTTTGATGAACCTTTTTCGCAAGCAACGCGATGCGGTGGGGCTCAGCCTTTTTGGCGCCCGGCAAATCCACCTTCGCCCGGGGAGCACCACCCAGCACCACCGGCTTCTGGCGCAGGAACTGCACAAAGCCCTGGAAGGCTATGACCAGCCCCAGGCGCCCGCTGCTCCCTTGAGTAAGCAGCTGCACCAGCTGGCCCAAAAGGTGCCTAAAAGGGGCGTTATAATGATTTTTAGTGATTTTTATGAGGCCCTACAACAGCCCGAGGCCTTCTGGGACGCCCTGCAGCATGTGCAGCACGGACAGCACGAGGTAATCTTGTTCTGGACCAGTGATGAGGCTACGGAGGTAGACTTTGACTTTGAGGATCGCCCCTACCGCTTTGTGGATATGGAAACGGGGGAGCGGATCAAGTTAGAGCCGCAGCAAATCCGAAGTGCCTATCGCCAGCAAATGGGCGCATTTCAGAAAACTTTGCGCGAAAAATGCCTGCAGTACGGCATTAATTTGGTGCCGGCTGATGTATCAAGAGGGTATCAAGCGGTGCTGCAGGAATACTTAATCCAGCGTCGGAAGGTTAAATAGTGTCTATCCATAGAAGGGGTCCCCCTCATGATGCTTGCTTCATAAATGCTCTTTTAACTTGATAAATTTCGCTTTCTGAAGCTGAGTAAGCCCTGCTGAGCAACTTTCTAGTCCAGACGCTCGACGCTACGTACCAGCACTAAATAGCCCCCCCCGGATATTTGGTCGGTTTACTTGACCGTTTTATATTATTGAATGGGGTAACTGTTTGACAGGTGAGAGGCGCGAGGAGTAAATCTTAGCCATCCGATTGCTGCCCCTTTGGAGTAGGGAGAGGGGAAATGGAAGCTTAGGGCGGCCCCTATGGATGGCCGCCCCTATTCAAAACAGGCCTTTAGTAGAGAAGAAACTTCCTGGTTGTTTTTTTAGGCTTAGCCTTCGATACGACTTGGCTGGCCCGGAGCCCGTCCAATCACGCAAGCTGATATCCTCCAGACCTTAGCCCGCTCTGTTAATTCTGTATTATTATTTCTTTCCAGCGCCATTACCGCGGCGCTAGATCAGTCAAGCGGGCTAATTTTGAAGCTCAGATAAAAAAGGAATCCTATGTATACGCCGCTTCTTTTGCTCATATCCCTGTTTACCGGGCCTCTGGCCCCACCGGATGCCAATACGCCTTCCTCTGGTGGGGATAAAACACCCTCCGCGCCCAATGTGATCCTTCTTATCGGTGATGGTATGGGGGTTTCCCAGCTTTCTTCCGCCCTTTTTTACGGGGATGATAAAAAGCCCGCTTTTTTGCAAATGCCGGTGGTCGGGTTGCAACAGACCTCCAGCAGTAGCGATAAAGTTACCGATTCGGCGGCCGGAGGTACGGCCA
>CAJXMS010000136.1 GCA_913056475.1 uncultured Bacteroidota bacterium | reverse complement strand
GGGGGCCCACGGCGATGCCTTCTTTCGCATGCCGCGCCACTGGCAGCCCCGGGTAGATGAGCGCTTCGAGCAATGGAGCACCGGCGAAACCGGCCAGGACTTTGTAGATGCCAACATGCGAGAACTCTTCTACACCGGCTACATGAGCAATCGCGGCCGGCAAAACGTGGCCAGCTATCTGGTGCGGGAGCTGGAACAACCCTGGTATGCCGGCGCCCTCTGGTTTGAAAGCCAGCTTATTGATCACGACGTCTGCAGCAATTACGGCAATTGGACCTACGTGGCCGGCGTGGGCAACGACCCCCGTAAGCACCGCTGGTTCAACGTGAACGGCCAGGCCCAACGCTACGATGCCGATGGCAGCTACCGCCGGCATTGGGGCCTTTCGTAGAAGGGTAGCAGTGTAGCAGGCGGCGCAAAGAGACCGTGGCCTGCTGCCGTCCCCCTGCAAACCATTATCCCCGCCTTCGGTTATAATGGATTGATTTTTGAGTTCACGTGCTATTTTAAATTTTCCTAATCATGGCCCAAGCCACTGCTACCGCAAAGAAGAAAACCGGCAATACCACCCGGCAAAAGATCATAAAAGCCTACCAGCGCCACGTGCTGCGCCACGGGGAAAATCCCTCCAGTGTATTTGCCTTTTGTGAGGACATTAAAATAGAGGAAGCTACTTTTTACAAGTATTTCTCTGGTTTTGAACAGATTCAGGGCAGCTTTTGGCGCAGCCTCTTCGAGGAGAACTTAGACCGCTTAGAAAACACCCCGGAATGGGAAGAATTTGCGGTGCGGGAAAAACTCCTGAGCTTTTACTTCAGCTTTTTTGAGAGCCTCAAGCAAAACCGCTCTTATGCCCTTTATTCTTTGCAAGACGGGGGGCGCCAGCTCAATCCGGATCGCAAAGAACTGGAAGAGCTCAAAAAGCCTTACAAGCGCTGGATCAAGGCCCTGATGGCGGAAGGGCGCAACAAGGAGGAGATCGCTTCCCGCTCCCGCTTGAGCGATCAGTACGACGCCCTCTTCTGGTACCAACTGCTCTTCCTGCTCGATTTTTGGCGGAAAGACGGCAGCACGGCTTTCGAGCGCACGGATGAGGCCATCGAAAAAGCCGTCAATTTGGCCTTTGACCTGATCGAGAAAAACGCCATTGACAGCGCCTTCGATTTCGGTAAATTCCTATTCCAAAACTTTCGATGAAAGAACAAGACCGCGTATACGCCAGCCGCTTTTCCCGTACGGGTAAATTTGTAAGTACGGGCGCGAAAGTAGGCCGCAACTATTTGAAGCATTTTAGCAAAAAACTGGTTTCCGGTGAAGACAGCCGGGACGAGCTCAATGAGCGCAATGCCGACGACATTTACAATGCCCTGAGCAACTTAAAAGGCAGCGCCTTAAAAGTGGCCCAAATGCTCAGTCTGGATCAGGGTATTTTGCCCCAGCAGTATTCCGAGAAGTTTTCTCAGGCCCAGTATTCGGCGCCGCCCCTCTCGTATCCCCTGGTGGTGAAAACCTTCCAGCAGTATTTTGACCAGTCGCCCCGGGAGCTTTTCGATAGCTTTAGCCAAAAGTCCATCGCCGCAGCTTCCATCGGGCAGGTGCACCAGGCAGAAAAAGACGGTCAAAAACTGGCGGTGAAAATCCAGTATCCCGGCGTGGCCAATAGCATCGACAGCGACCTGCGCATTGTGCAGCCCATGGTCAAAGCCATGTTTGACATCTCCCAGTCGGAGCTGGACCATTACCTGGCAGAGGTGAAGGAGCGGCTCTTAGAAGAAACCGAGTACGAGCTGGAACTGGAGCGCGGGCAGAAAATAGCCGAGGCAGTTTCCTCCCTTGAAGGCTTGAAATGTCCCCGGTACTATCCGGAATACAGTGCTCCCCGGGTGCTTACCATGGAATGGATCGATGGCTTACACCTCAAGGAGTTTTTGGCCACCGATCCTTCTCAGGAAGAACGTAACCGGGTAGGGCAGATCATTTGGGATTTCTACGACTTACAAATACACGCCTTGCAGGAAGTCCATGCCGACCCCCATCCAGGCAACTTCCTCTTTATGCCGGACGGCACCGTGGGCGTGATCGACTTCGGCTGTGTGAAGACCTTCAGTAAGGCTTTTTACGAGCGCTATTTTACCCTCATGAAGCCGGCTTTGTCCGATGACCGGGCCGAGTTCAACCAGTTGCTCCGGGAGCTCAACTTTATCTTGCCCAGTGATAACGAGGAAGAAGTAGAGCACTTTCAGGACGTTTACTCCGATGTGTTGGAACTACTGGGCCGGCCCTTCTTTTCGGAAAAATTTGATTTTGCGGACGATAGCTACTTCGAAGAAGTGTATGGCCTGAGCGATGTGTATCAAAACGACCCCCTGCTCCGCAATGCCAAAGCCGCGCGTGGCCCCCGGGATGCCATTTATTTAAACCGAACCTACTTCGGGCTCTACTCCATCCTTCACCTTTTGGGTGCTGAGGTGGAAACCCGCTCCCGCGTAGGAGAACTTTTTCCCCAAGCCTCCTGATGAGCCCTTTTGTAGCTTTGTTGGCGATAATTGAATAAAGCCTTCCGCTTGTGAATTACTGTAGCCACTGTGGGAGCGATCAGCTTGCGCATCGCATCCCCGATGGAGACAACTTACCCCGCTTTGTGTGTAGCCAGTGCGGACGCATTCATTACCAGAATCCCAAAATGGTAGTGGGCTGCCTTATCTATAATGAGGCGGGAGCGGTTATGCTGGCCCGCCGCAGTATTGAACCCCGCTACGGTTACTGGAATTTGCCCTGTGGCTTTTTAGAACTGGGCGAAACGGTGGAGCAAGGCGCCCTGCGGGAAGTCCAGGAAGAAACCGGCGCTACCGTGGCCCTGGGGCCGCTGCATACGGTCTATAATTTACCACACGCCCAGCAGGTATATCTTATCTTCCTGGCGCAAATGCGGGGGCAGTACGCCCAGGAAACCCCCGAAAGTCTGGAAGTAGCATTCTTTAAAGAGGCGGATATCCCCTGGGAAGAAGTAGCCTTTTCTTCCAATGTTTTCGCTTTACGCCACTTTTTTCAGTCCCGCCGCAGTCCGGAGCTTAATCTCCCGGCGGTAGGGGGACTTTTACCTTCGCAAAAAACATCCTAAAACATGTCTGATACCCTCCCGCTTACTTACCGCTATGAGGGGCCGGGTAAGCCGGGCCCGCAAGACCCGCTGGTGCTGCTCCTCCACGGCTATGGCAGCCACGAGAACGACCTACTCAACCTGGTTCCCGCTTTACCGGAAAAAAGACACTACGTCAGCTTGCGCGCGCCGCAGGCTTTGGGTTTTGGCGGTTTTGCCTGGTATGCCCTGGCCATGGAAGACGGACGCATCCGTACCGGTGATCCGGCGGAAGCTAAGCAGGCCCTGGAACAGGTGCACCAATTTGTAGCGCAATATCGCGAACAGGAGGGCCTTACGGCGGCCCCTTTGCACCTGGTAGGTTTCCGCCAGGGGGCCATTTTAAGCTATGCCTATGCCCTGCATTATCCCCGGGAAGTAGTCCAGGTAGCGGCCCTCAGCGGCTATGTCCTTAAAGACATCGTGCCCAGTCAGTACCGCCCTGATGACCTCCGCCATCTGCGCTTTTTCGTGAGCCACGGTACGGCAGATGAGGTGATACCGGTCCAGGCGGCCCGGCAAACGGTCTCCTTTCTCGAAAAATTGGGCGTTTCCCACGTGTACCGCGAATACCCGGAAGGGCACGGCATTGCCCCGGACAATCTCCGCGACCTGCAAAACTGGTACGAGGAAAAACCCGCTTGATGCTCATTAAGCCCGCTTACAGCCCCCCCGAAGTGTGGCGCGACCTGGTCCACGAGCTCAAGCGGGCCGCTCGCGACCGGAAGCATCCCATGCGCTCATTCGTGCTGAGCAGCCAGGGGCCGGAAGGTCCCGATGCCTGCTACGTGGTCTTGCGCCACTTTACCGATGAGCCGGCCCTTTTATTTTACACCGATGGCCGTAGCGCCAAGTATCAAAATCTTCAGCAAGAGAGCCACACTTGTTCGGTATTCTACCATCCCCGCCAGCGCTTTCAACTGCGCTGTTACGCCAGGGCGCGTTGTCATCAGGGCGATGAGCGCGCTCAAAAATACTGGCAGGAAGTACCGGCCCCGGGTCGGAAGGCTTACACGCCCGATTATGCGCCCGGAACGCCCCTCCCGGCGCCGGAAACGGCGCATCAATGGTCGCGGCTAAGTGATAGTCAGTTTTTTAGCGTGGTGGAGCTGCTGCCCTACCGCTGGGACGTATTGCAGCTGGATGGCGGCGCGCACCGCCGCCTGATTTTCACCCGCGCGGCGAACTCCTGGGAAGGCCGGTGGGTGGCGCCGTAGCGGAAGCGTTTATTTAGCTTTAAAAAACCCCCCGGGCCCATTTTGCTGGTGAGCGGTTCCAGGCTTTCCTTCACCAGCCCCTATTTGCGGGGGCTACTTTGGCTTGTTCCGGTATGGATTGGGCTACCTGCCCCTTATGATACTGGGGATCTATTCCGGTGGCGAGGTCTTGGCTTATTTTGGGGTAGTCTGTGGTCCTAGCGGGGCGCATCACATTTGGCCGCAGGCCAAATGTGAGACAACCCGGCGGGGGAAGGGAGCTGGCTGGGAAGCAGCTGCTCCCCCAAAAAAAGCGCCGAGATCCGGAAAGGAAAACGGCGCTGGGTAGCGAGAGAGGGGCTCGAACCCTCGACCTCAGCATTATGAGTGCTGCGCTCTAACCGGCTGAGCTATCTCGCCTGGTGCGGTAACCCGCATTTTTAGAGGGCTGCAAAGATAATATTTCAAAGAAGGTAGACAAGGTAGGCCGGGGGATTTTTTGGCGGCAAATTTTATATATTGCGCTTCGAAGCATTGATTAAAGATATTTGCATGACTGACGAAAAAATAAAATACGAACTGGAGATCCCGGTAAAGGCTTCTCCGCATATGCTCTATCCTTATTTATCTACCCCCAGTGGCTTATCGCGTTGGTTTTCAGATGATGTGAATTCCCGGGGGGAAGAGTTTACCTTCATATGGGAAGGGGAGGAGAATACGGCCCGCCGCATAGCCCAAAAGAACGACCAGTACATCCGTTTTCGCTGGCTTAGCGATGAGGAAGACGATCGCAAATACTTTTTTGAATTTAGGATTCAGGTAGACGAATTGACGAATGACGCCTCGCTGATCATCACTGATTTTAGCGATGAAGATGACCTGGAAGAAGATAAGCAGCTGTGGGAGAGTCAGGTAAATGAGCTTCTCCACATCATCGGATCCTAATTGCCAGTTGGCTATGCGAGCAGGGACGCAGGGTCTTAGCGGGTTCACGGGGGTAACATTACTGGGGCTTACCGGGGCGGTGGTGATCTTGCTGTCCAGCAGTAAAACCGCTATTTTCCTCTGGGTTAATGATCATACCAGTCCCGCTTGGGACCCTTTGTTTCGCTGGGGCACTTTCCTGGGCGACGGATGGGTCTTTGCGGGGGCGCTGCTTCCCTTGCTGCTTTGGCGCCGCTGGCCTTATTGGGCCGGGCTTACCGCGGCGGCCCTCTTAACTTTATTTACCAGTGCTTCGCTAAAAACGCTTTACCAGGAGGAAAAACGCCCCGTGGCCTTTTTTGAAGAGCGGGGCCAAAACTTGCGCCTGGTACCCGGGGTGGAAACGCATAGCTACCGTTCCTTCCCCAGTGGCCATACCATGACGGCCTTTGCTTGTTTGGGCTTTCTGGCGGGCGCCTTCCGCTATCCATGGCTCCAGGGGATTTTGGCGGTACTGGCCTGGCAGGTGGCTTATTCCCGCATGTACCTTGCCCAGCATTTTCTCCTGGATGTTACGGTGGGAGCGGCCTTAGGCTTGATTATTGCGGGAGTTAGTTTCCGGAGTGTGTCCTACCTGGCGCGCCGTTTTTCCGTCTCCCCAACCAATGCTTCCTAAGCTTTGCGATACTTTGACCGAAATACTTGGTTCTGGATTGGCATCAGCGGCCTTTTCTTTTTGCCGTTTTTGGGCGGTGTGCCCCTCTTCGACTGGGATGAGATCAACTTTGCTGAACTGGCGCGCGAGATGGTGGTTACGGGCGATTGGCTTCGTTTGCAGATAAACTTTGCCTCCTTCACGGAAAAACCTCCCTTGTTTTTCTGGCTCCAGGCGGCGGCGATGAGCCTGTTGGGAGTCGGGGAATACGCGGCCCGTTTGCCCAATGCGCTGTTGGGCATGATCGTGTTGCCTTTTCTCTATATCTCCGGAAAATTTTTGGTAGATCGTAAACTGGGTTTCCTTTGGGCGCTCAGTTGGCTGGGCAGTA
>CAJXMS010000135.1 GCA_913056475.1 uncultured Bacteroidota bacterium | reverse complement strand
CTGGCGCTGGCTGGGGTCCTCGTCGTCTATCTCGCCGTCCGGCCGCTCTACCGTCGGACCACCGACAAGCGTCCCGCGCGTGGTACGGTTCAGGTGCGCCATATTATGCTGGTGAGTAATGACAAGTCATCACCGGAAGAAAAAAATAACGCCAAGGCCCGCATTAAGGAAATTCACGAGCAATTGAAAAACGGCGCCTCATTCCAAAAACTGGCCCGGCAACACAGCGATGATAAGCGCTCGGGTTACCGTGGTGGCCTCTTGGACCCCTTCGGAATCAACAAAATGTACCCCGCTTTTGAGCAAGCAGCCTATGCCCTGAAAGACAGTGGGTCCATCAGCGAGCCTGTCAAAACCCCCGTGGGCTGGCATATTATTCAAATGGTGAAACCGGCCAGCGACCCCAGCTTCTCGGAAGCCCGGAGCCGCCTGCGCAATCAAGTGGAGTCGGACAGCCGTTCGCAACAAAGCCGGGAGAGCGTGCTCCGGCAAATTAAACGGGACTACGGTTTTAAAGAATATCCCCGTCGTTATCCGCAAGCCTTTGAGCAAGTAGGAGAGGCCTTTTTAAAAGGGCAATTTGAAGCGCCCGATGAAAATTCGGCCCGGCAAGAGGTCCTCTTCGAATTTGCACAGCAAGTATACACCGTGGCAGACTTCCTCGGCTACTTGGAGCGCAACCAGGACTCTTACAGCCAATTTCAAGATAAAAAGGCCGCGCTGTATAAAGCAATAGGGGACTATGCCCGCAACCGCCTAATAGCTTATGAAAAGAAGCGGCTACCCCAGAAATATCCCGAGTTTCGGCTCTTGAACCGGGAATACTACGAAGGTATTCTTCTCTTCAATGTGTCGGAACAAGAAGTATGGCGGAAAGCTATGACCGATACCGCTGGCCTGAAGGCTTTCTTTGCTCAGCGAAGGGATGCTTATCGTTGGGATCGTCGTTATAAACTTTACACAATTGATGCTGCCTCAGAAAAGCTGCTTCGAAAAGCGCGTCGCAAACTCAAGCGTGGCCAAGGCCCCCAGGAAGTTCTGGCCAAGCTTAATAAAGATTCCAAATTGGCGGTGGCCATTGACAGCGGGGCCTTCGAAAATGAAGAGCTCCCCATAGCCCTCCCGGAGAAGGTGGAGGCAGGGGAGCTGTCTGAGGTCAAGCAGGAAAATGACCGCTACAAGCAAGCTTACATTCTGGATATCTTGCCCGCGCAGGATAAAGCGCTTAGCGAGATACGGGGTCAGGTGGCCAGTGATTATCAAAACTACCTGGAAGAAAAGTGGGTAGAAGAGTTGCGGAAAAAATACCCCATAAAAACCCGGGAAGAAGTGCTTACCAGGGTCTTAAAGTACCTCAATGGGGAATCTTAGACCCATCATACTCACCGGGAGTCTATTCTTCTTCCTGCTCAGCGGCTGCCAGTACCTAAAAAGGGGCGACCAGTCCTCACAGGGGAAAGAAGTGGCCCGGGTATATGATTCTTATCTTTATCAAGAAGACCTTAAAGAGGTGGTGCCCGCCGAGTTGGGTGGTAAGGACAGTGCTCGCTTTGTGGATAATTTTATAAAATCCTGGGCTCAAAATATGCTCATGGTTTACAAGGCAGAATACAACCTCCCGGAATCTCAAAAGAAATTCCAGCGGCAAATAGAACAATACCGCAATGATTTGCTCAAGCATGCTTACCTGGAGGCCTATACCGCTGAAAATTTGGATACCACGGTGAGCGACTCCGTTATCCTGGACTATTATCAGCGGAACAAGGAAAATTTTCTCTTGAAGGAAAACATTGTTAAGCTGCGGTATCTTGTTATTCCCGAGGAAGCCCCTCATTTAGAAGAGATCAAGGGACTTTTTCTAAGCGATGATGAGGCCGACCGGGCGCAGCTTCGGGATTACAGCCTGAGTTATGGCCGCAGCTTTTCGCTGCGGGATACCGCATGGATTAAGTTTGCCCGCATGGCCGAATTGGTTCCGGTGGCTACCTTTGAGCAAAAAGCGTTTCTCCAGGAAAATAGCTATCTAGAGCTTACAGAGGAGGGGCTGCTCTACCTCATAGAAATAGTGGATTACCGGCTTAAAGGTAAGCGCGCTCCCCTTAGTTACCTCAAAAACCTGATACGCAATTCCGTCCTAAATCGAAGAAGACTGGCTTTAGTGGACCAGCTGGAAAAAAATCTACTCAATGATGCATTGGAAAAAGATGAATATGAAAAATATTAAGCGTGGCGCATTGCTATTAGTGCTACTGCTGGCCCAACCGGTTCTGGCGCAAAGCGATAGGCTGGTAGATGGCATTGTGGCCGTGGTAGGGGAAAATATTGTTTTGAAAAGCGATGTGGATCAGCAATACAAGACGCAGGTCCGCCAGGCTCCCGAAGACAAAAAGGTGACCAAGTGCGGCGTTTTTGAGGAGCTGCTGCTGGAAAAACTGCTG
Source organism: uncultured Bacteroidota bacterium (assembly GCA_913056475.1). Taxonomy (GTDB): domain Bacteria; phylum Bacteroidota; class Bacteroidia; order Flavobacteriales; family Schleiferiaceae; genus CAJXMS01. The sequence continues at coordinate 3,989 of CAJXMS010000135.1, read as the reverse complement.
CTGCATCAAGCCAAAATAGACAGCGTAACGGTAAGTGATGATGAGGTGGCTATGAATATAGACCGCCGTATTCAGGTTTTTATCCAGCAAATTGGAAGTCGGCAAAAGCTGGAGCAGTACTACGGGAAATCCATACTGGAGATCAAAAACCAAATGACCCCGCTCATTAAAGACCAGATGGTGGCCCAGCGTATGATGCAAGAGATTCAAAAGGATATAAAAATTACCCCCTCGGAAGTGCGGGCTTACTACAACGAAATTCCCGAAGACAGTCTGCCCGTAATCAATACCCAAATCGAGTACGCTGAAATAGTGCGCTTCCCCGACCCCACGGAAGAGGCTGAGCAGGAGGCCATAGACCGCCTCAAAAAACTGCGGAAACGCATCAAGGAAGGGACTTCCTTTAGCACCATGGCCGTGCTTTATTCAGAAGACCCTGGCAGCGCCAAGAAGGGCGGAGAGTATAAAGGCATCAAGCGGGGGCAATTTGTGAAACCCTTTGAGGCCGTGGCTTTTAACTTAGAAGTAGGGGAGATCTCTCAGCCTTTTAAAACCGAATACGGCTATCATATTGTCCAACTGCAAATGAAAAGGGGAGAGGAGCTGGATTTACGTCATATCCTCATCAAGCCCAAGATCTCCCCCGGGCAGCTCCGCAAATCCCGCGATTTTTTGGATAGTGTCCGGACCCTTATCAGCCAGGATACGCTCACATTTGGCCAGGCGGCCCAGCGATTCTCAGATGCGGAGGAAAGCCGCCTCAACCAGGGAAAAGTGGTAAACCCCAATACCGGTGATACTCGGTGGGAAACGGGGCAGCTGCCCAAAAACATCTTCTATGCGCTAGAAGAGCTCAAGCCCGGCGACTTGAGCAAGCCCGTGTTTTTTCGCAACGAAGAAGAGAAAGAAGGCTACCGCCTTCTTAAGCTCTTGCAAAGACGGGAAGCGCACGTAGCCAACCTTACTGCCGATTATGAGCGCATCAAGCAATCTGCGCTGAGTGCCAAAAAACAAGATGCCCTTAAGGAATGGGTGGATGAAAAGCTTACCAATACCTATCTGCGGGTAAATAATAATTATCTGGAATGCGATTTTCGCCAAGACTGGATTCAAAACTCTGCCAAATATGCCCAGTAACGATCAGCAAGATGTAGAAGCCGTAAAACTGCTGGGAGAGAAGTATCAGCAGCTTCGCGACGAAATAGGTAAAATCATTGTGGGCCAGCGAGAGGTAGTGGATCTGTTGCTGTTATCGATCCTTTGTCGTGGGCATTCTCTGTTGGTAGGGGTGCCTGGCCTGGCCAAAACGCTTTTGGTCAACACCACCGCGGAAGCTCTGGGCCTAAGCTTTCGGCGCATTCAGTTTACCCCTGATTTGATGCCCTCTGATATTATAGGGGCGGAAATCCTGGATGAAAACCGCCGCTTTAAATTTATTAAAGGGCCCCTTTTTGCCAATATTGTGCTAGCCGATGAGATCAACCGGACGCCGCCCAAGACCCAATCGGCGCTGCTGGAGGCCATGCAGGAGAAATCGGTCACCGCAGCGGGCCATACCTATACCATGCAGGAACCTTTCTTTGTGCTGGCTACCCAGAACCCCATAGAACAAGAAGGGACTTACCCTTTGCCCGAGGCCCAACTAGACCGTTTTATGTTCAATATTGAGGTGCAGTATCCCAGTTTTGAAGAGGAGGTGAGCATCGTAAAAAACACCACCAGCGATACCCTGGGGAGCGTGGCGGAGGTGATGAGTGGCGAAGAAATTTTGCGTTTCCAGGAGCTCATCCGGAAAATACCGGTAGCAGATCATATTTACGAATACGCCATTGAGCTTAGCCAGGCTACCCGGCCGGGTACCGAAAAGGCCAGTTCCATTACAGCCGAGTACCTGAGTTGGGGCGCTGGGCCACGCGCTTCCCAGTATTTGATCCTGGGGGCGAAAGCGCATGCTGCCTTACAGGGTAAGTATAGTCCCGAAAAAGAAGACCTCCGGGCGGTAGCCCGGCCCATTCTAAGGCATCGCCTGGTGAAAAACTATAAGGCAGAGGCCGAAGGGATATCCATAGATCACATCGTAGGGCAGCTTCTTTAAAGGCCTTTTCCGGGGCATTTTGAGTAGCTTTGCGCCCTGATTTTCGTTACTCCCGATATCAGTCCTTATGCCCTCTACCAAATATATTTTTGTTACTGGTGGTGTTACCTCTTCCCTGGGGAAAGGTATCATCTCGGCCTCCCTGGCTACCCTCCTCCAGAGCCGGGGTTATAGCGTTACCATTCAAAAGCTGGATCCTTACATCAACATTGATCCCGGAACGCTGAACCCCTACGAGCACGGAGAGTGTTACGTGACCAACGACGGAGCGGAAACCGACCTCGATCTGGGGCATTATGAGCGCTTTCTTAATCGGCCTACCTCCCAGGCCAATAACATCACCACCGGACGGGTTTATCAGAACGTGATAGATAAAGAGCGACGGGGCGATTATCTGGGAAAAACCGTTCAGGTGATCCCGCATATTACTGATGAGATAAAGGAAAGTATCATGGCCCTGGGCCACACGGGCGAATTTGAGGTGGTGATCACCGAAATAGGAGGTACCGTAGGGGATATTGAAGCCCTGCCTTACATTGAGGCCGTGCGCCAGCTACGCTATGAGCTGGGCGATGCTTCCCTGGTGATCCATTTAACCCTCATCCCACATCTGGCAGCTACCGGAGAACTTAAAACCAAGCCTACCCAGCATTCGGTACAAAAACTGCAGGAATCCGGTGTGCGCCCCGATATACTGGTGTGCCGTTCTGAACAGCATATCAGTGAAGAAATCCGCCGGAAACTGGCCCAGTTCTGCAATGTGAATAAGGAAGCCGTGATTGAGAGCATCGATGCGGAGACCATCTATGCCGTTCCCATTTTGATGCGCAATCAAAACCTGGACAGCGTGGTGCTCAAACGTCTGGGACTACCCATTGAAGACAATCTGGACTTGGTCAACTGGAAAGACTTCCTCTACAAAATCCGTTATCCTAAGCACGAAGTCGAAATTGGGCTGATAGGCAAATACGTGGAGTTGCATGATTCCTATAAATCCATAACGGAGGCTTTTATCCACGCCGGCGCCGCCAATGAATGTAAGGTGAAAATCCGCTGGCTGCACGCCGAAAACCTTAACTCCGAGAGCGCCCATAAATACCTGGAAGAGCTCGACGGTATCCTGGTGGCCCCTGGTTTTGGGGAGCGGGGCTTTGCCGGTAAGCTAGAAGCCATTCGTCATGCCCGGGTTAATAAAGTTCCCTTTCTCGGGATTTGCCTGGGGATGCAGGTGGCTGTGATCGAATACGCCCGTAATGTGCTGGGGCTTACCGATGCCAATAGTACCGAAATGGACGCCAATACCCCCCATCCGGTCATAGACCTCATGGAAGAGCAAAAGAAGATTAGCCAGAAAGGCGGTACCATGCGCCTGGGCGCTAATGATTGTGAGCTTAAGCCTGACACCATGGCCCATAAAGTGTACCGACGCCCCCTTATCAGCGAGCGGCACCGGCACCGTTTGGAATTTAATAATACCTATCTCGAGCCATTGGAAAAAGCCGGTATGAAGGCTTCTGGCGTAAACCCCGAAACCGGCTTGGTGGAAATCATTGAGCTGCCCGATCATCCCTGGTTTCTCGGAACCCAGTTTCACCCTGAGTACAAATCTACCGTGGCCAATCCCCACCCCTTGTTTGTTCATTTCATCAAGGCCGTGGTGGATCATGCCCATTTAACGGCCTAATGCTATTACCGTATGAATTCGCGTTTTGACATCAATACCATCCTGGGCTTCCTACTTATTGGCGGTATCCTTTTCTACTTTGGCTACCTCAATGCGCCTGAACCGACCGCTGAAAAGCCGGCTCAGGAGCAAACTACCGATAGCGATTCCGCGCAAGCAGCCCCGGCCGAAAAGCCCGCCGAGGCCCGCCGAAAGCAAAAATCCGCGGCC